>WFUK01000432.1 GCA_015485015.1 Paracoccaceae bacterium
AAACCGGAGCTGCGGTGAGCGCCGTAGCGGCGAATGCACGCAAAAGCCCACGGCGCGAAAAATTACTGCTTTTCATGTAAGACCTGCCTGTCCCAACTTGAATATTCGAATGCGCTTGTTTTTTTGCGCGAAGTTTATGGAAAACTTATGTCATATTTTGATTCTCCATCCAAGACATTCTTTACCAAACCGGCAAAAAATTGCCATTCCTTACCCTTACGTCAACCCTTGGGGGAGTGCTGCTGCATTGTTCGCCCTATGTTCCGGGTTATTGTAACAAATTCAGCCAGACTGTTACAATTATCCCACGCCCCACGGCCAATCATAGAAAAGAATCGCAATTCCGATGGAAGGTGATAGACCTGTATTATATGAGTTGCCCGCTTAATTTCTTCCGGAGCTACAATTATGAACGCGATTCTCAACAAACCAATTTTCATCAATGCCTTATGTTCGGCGTTTCTGGCCCTTGCGCCGCTATCTGCCAGCGCGCAATCCGCGGGCAATGACGGCCTGAACGGCGATCTCATTCTGGCCGAAACCCCCCGGCTTTTTGATTATTACCAAGCCTCGGGCTTTGCCCCGGTTTTTGCCGGTAATCCTGCGCGGTTATCGGCGCTGCTTTTGGCGCTCGAAGGGGCCGCTGCGCAGGGCTTGCCGGTCTGGACCGATGTGATCGACGAGCTGAATGCCGCGATGGCGGATGGCGCCCCCGATGCCGCCACGAAAATCGAAATTCTGGCCGCAGAGGCCTATGTCAAATTTGCCACCGCGCTTTCCTCGGGCCTGCTCAATCCGGATGATATTTCCTCCCTGATCAACTTTGACACCGTTCGCCCTGAAATATCCGATTTGCTGGCGCTGGCCGCCGGCAGCACCGGCAGTGGCGCGCTTTATGAAAGCCTTGAGCCGCAAGATCCGAGCTATAATGCGCTGCAAGCCGAGCTTGAGGTTTTGCTGGCACAGCTTGAGCAATCCGAGCGCGCCGCCAAGGTGCCGGCTGGCCGCACCCTGCGCCCCGGGGCCAATGGCGATCGGGTTCTGGCGGTTCGCCAGCGTTTGATCGGGCTGGGATATGAGGGGATTGACGATGGCTCCAGCGCCTATGATCCGGCTTTGGTGGCGGCTGTCGAGGCGTTTCAGGCGGATCACAGTCTGGATGCGGATGGCATCATCGGGCCAAAAACCCTGATCGCGCTGAATGCAGGTCCGGAAGTTCGCGTGCAGCAGGTTATCGTAAACCTGGAGCGCCGCCGCTGGCTGAATCGCGAGCTTGGCGCACGGCATATCTTTGTAAACCAGGCCTCCTATATGGGCTATGTGGTGGATGACGGCGCGCCAACATTAATCACTCGCGTGGTTGTTGGCAAAACAAACGCCAAATTCCAAACCCCTGAATTCATTGACCAAATGACGCATATGGTGATAAACCCTAGCTGGAATGTGCCGCAAAGCATAGCCTCGGAGGAATACCTGCCGCAGCTTTTGCGCGATCCCAGCGTGTTGGCGCGCGAGAATATCGTGATGACCGCGCGCGGCACCGGCCAGCGGGTGGATGCAAGGCTGGTGGATCTTTCGCAATATTCGCAAAGCAATTTCCCGTTTAATCTGCGGCAGGTTCCCGGGCGGTCCAACGCGCTGGGGCGGGTGAAATTCATGTTCCCGAACAAGTATAATATCTATCTGCATGATACCCCGGCCCGCAGCCTGTTTAACCGCGATACCCGCGCCTATAGCCATGGTTGCGTGCGGGTGCAGCGGCCGCTGGAGCTGGCCTATACCCTGCTCGCGCCGCAAAGCGATGATCCCGAAGGCACCTTCACGCGCACCCTGAACAGTGGCCGCGAAACCCAGATCAATCTGGAAACGCCCGTGCCGATCTATCTGACCTATCAAACAGTATTTCTCGATGAAAATGGCGAGCTGGCTTATCGGGTTGATATCTATGGGCGGGATAGTGTGGTTTTTGAGGCGCTCACAGAAAATGGCGTGACTTTGCCCGAGTTGGCAAGCTAAAACACCCGAGCACAAAGCGCCGTTTTGGCGCGCCACTTACGAGGGTTTCATGGCTTATACTGTTCGGCAAATCGCGGCGGCCCTCGGGGCAAAGGCCGTTGGCGATCTTGATCAGCGTTTGATCGGGCCTGCCCAGCCAGAGCTGGCGGGCAAAGATCATCTGGCCTTGGCGATGAACCCAAAATTTGCCGCGCGCTTGCCGGAAGGGCAGGCGCGGGCGGCGATTTTATGGGAAGGGGCGGATTGGCAGGGGCTGGGGCTAAAGGCCGCAATCTTTGCGCCCAATACCCGCTATGCGCTGAGCGGCGTGAATAGCATATTCGAAATTCCGGTGCTGGCCCCCATGGGCATCCACCCGACCGCCGTGATTTCAAGCTCGGCTAAAATCGGTAAAAACCCCTCGATCGGCGCTTTTGTGGTGGTGGAAGACGGAGCGCGCCTTGGCGATAATGCGCGGATATTATCGCATAGCTCCATTGCCACGGGCGCGGTGATCGGCGATGACGCTCTGATCTATCAAGGGGTGCGGATCGGGGCGCGGGTGG
>WFUK01000433.1 GCA_015485015.1 Paracoccaceae bacterium
GTGCGGGTGGATGGCCTGGATGGCCCTGCCAATCAGGAGCGGCTTTGCGTCAAGGGCCGCTTTGGCTTTGACTATATCCACCACGCCCACCGCCTTACCACCCCGCTGATCCGGCGCACGGGGGCCGAAAAGGGCCTGAATATAGACCCCGCCAATCCGCTGACCCATTTTCGCGAAGCGACATGGGACGAGGCGCTGGATAGGGCGGCGGGCGGGCTGCAAGCGCATGGGGACAAGATCGCCGGGTTTGGCTCGGCCAAATGTTCCAACGAGGAGGCCTACCTGTTTCAAAAGCTGATACGGGCGGGGTTTGGCAGCAATAATGTTGATCACTGCACGCGGCTTTGCCATGCCAGCTCGGTGGCGGCGCTGCTGGAGAATGTTGGCTCCGGCGCGGTAACGGCCACATTTAACGAAATCGAAAACGCCGATGTGGCGATTATCATTGGCTCGAATTCTATCGAAAACCATCCCGTCGCCGCCACCTATTTCAAGCAATTCACCAAGCGCGGCGGCAAGCTGATCGTGCTGGACCCGCGCGGCGTCGGCCTTGGCCGCCATGCCACCCATCGCGCGCTATTTACCCCCGGTGCCGATGTGGCGTTGCTGAATGCCATCATGCATGTGATCGCGCTTGAGGGCCTGTATGACAAAGCCTATATCGCGCAATTCACCGAGGGGTGGGAGGCCTTCAAGGCGCATCTGGAAGATTATTCCCCCGAGGCCATGGCCGATATTTGCGGCGTGCCAGCCGAGGACCTGCGCGCCATCGCCCGCACCTTTGCCAATGGAAAAGCCGGCATGATCTTTTGGGGCATGGGGGTGAGCCAGCATATCCACGGCACCGATAATGCCCGCTGCCTGATCAGCCTGGCTTTGATGACCGGTAATGTCGGGAAATCCGGCGCGGGGCTGCATCCGCTACGGGGGCAGAATAATGTGCAGGGGGCCTCGGATGCGGGGCTGATCCCGATGTTTTTGCCCGATTACCAAAGCGTGAGTGACGATGCGGTGCGGGCGAATTTTTGCAAAATATGGGGGATCGAGGATTTTTCGGCGAAAAAAGGCCTGACGGTGGTGGAAACCATCCATGCCATTCACGCCGGCGAGGTGGAGGCGATGTATATTTTGGGCGAAAATCCGGCGATGTCGGACCCCGATGTAAGCCATGCCCGCGCGGCCTTGGCCAAGCTCAAGCATTTGGTGGTGCAGGATATTTTCCTGACCGAAACCGCGATGTTTGCCGATGTGATTCTGCCTGCTGCCGCTTGGCCCGAGAAAACAGGAACCGCCACCAACACCAATCGCCAAGTGCAAATGGGCCGCGCCGCCATCACCCCGCCGGGGCAGGCCCGCGCTGATTGGCAGATCACCACCGATCTGGCCAACCGCCTCGGGCTGGGCTGGGATTATACCCACCCGCGCGAGGTTTTTGCCGAGATGACCCAGCTTATGCCCAGCCTTGACCATATCACATGGGAGCGGCTGGAGGCGGAAAGCGCCGTCACCTATCCTAGCCTTTCGCCCGAGGACCCGGGGCAGGCGATTGTATTTGGCGAGGGCTTTCCGCGCGAAGGCGGGGTGGCGAATTTCAAGCCCGCGATGGTGACAGAGCCTTTCGAGCGCCCCGATGCGGACTATCCTTTTGTGCTGATCACCGGCCGTCAGCTAGAGCATTGGCACACCGGCAGCATGACGCGGCGTTCCAAGGTGCTGGACGCGGTGGAGCCGGAGGCAAGCTGCGCGCTGCACCCCAAAACCCTGCGGGAGATGCAGGTGAAGGCGGGGG
The DNA here is from genome assembly GCA_015485015.1 of Paracoccaceae bacterium. Classification (GTDB taxonomy): domain Bacteria; phylum Pseudomonadota; class Alphaproteobacteria; order Rhodobacterales; family Rhodobacteraceae; genus UBA3077. The sequence continues at coordinate 1,790 of WFUK01000433.1, forward strand.
ATCAGGTGCGGCTTTCCACAAGGCGCGGAGAGATATCGCTGATGGCGCGTGCCGATCGGGCAGTGCCGCCCAACACGGTATTTGTGCCATTTGCCTATGAGGAGGCCTCGGCCAATATATTAACCACCTCGGCGCTCGATCCGGTGGGGAAAATACCGGAATTCAAATATGCAGCGGTGAAGGTCTCGGTGGTTTAGCGGTCTATTTCAGTTGCCGCAGCTTTATCTTTTGATCGGTGAAACGCTGCGGTTTCGAGGGTTTGGCCATCCATGTGTATAGCGACTTGGTGCTGATCCCGAGGCGCTCGGCCACGTTCCGTAACCTGCGCCACAGCATCAATCTTGAATTCGTCTGTGTATCTAATTCGTCCTGACATTCGCAGCTTCCTTTGCCTCCAATTTACCAAGCAAAGCGGCTTCAAATCTAGAGGCACCTCAAACTTCATGAGCGCGTTGTATCCAATAAAAGGTTTGGTGGGCGGCCCAGCTCTTGTTGTTGATTGGAGCGTTATGTAGTAA
>WFUK01000434.1 GCA_015485015.1 Paracoccaceae bacterium
ACGTTACATTTTGTGGTTGTGTCGGTGTTGCGGGGCGATTGTGCCACATATTTCCCAAATTCTTGTGATTTCGGGCGCTATAACGAAATTGTTATTGCCTTTCCCCCCCCCAATTGGGCTAAATTCGGCAGAATTCAAATATGCGGCATTTGCCGTTTTAACCCGAGTATATGTCAAAGGATTTTTTCATGATCGACCGTCGTAAATTTTTGGCCGCCAGCGCCGCGGCTACGGTTTTGGGCGCAGCCCCGGCCCTAGCGCATAAGCGGGGTGAAGCCTATGTATTACCCGAAGAATATATGCCGCGCGAGGTGCGCATCCGCGCCGAGTTCGAGCCGGGCATCGTGATTGTAGACCCGAACCAATACGCGCTTTACTGGACCATGGAAGACCAGCGCGCCATTCGCTATACCGTGGGCATTGGCCGTGGCAATCTTTACCATGATGGTGAATTTTATGTAGGCCGCAAAGTGGAGTGGCCCGATTGGCGCCCGACACCGGATATGCTGGAGCGCAATCCAGATGGCTTCTCGCAATTCCTCGAAGGCGGTATTTATGAGGGTATTCCGCAGCCCGGCGGCATTAATAATCCGCTCGGCGCGCGCGGGCTGTATCTGTTTAACGTCCGCAGCCGTCGCGATACCTACCTGCGCATTCACGGCACCAATAACCCGCGCACTATCGGTGTGGCGGTTTCCAATGGCTGCGCGCGCCTGATCAATCCGCAGGTCGAAGAGCTATATGCGCGGGTGCCGATGGGCACGCGGGTAATTCTCTATCCAAAAGCCGGCGCTGGCCCTGCACATTCCGAAGTGTAATCCGGTTTCATCGCGGCTTTTATGGCCGCGATGTTTCAATGCTTGACCCGAGGAGGCAAAACCGTTTCATTAGCTGAAACTGTTCAGGAGCCTCCCATGCACCAGCCCGTTATTTCCGGAACCGGCGTTTTCACCCCGACCGAGGTGATCACCAATGATGAATTGGTGGTCGCCTTTAATGCTTATGCAGACCGCTTTAATGCGGAAAACCAAGCCGCGATCTCGGCGGGGGATCTGCCGGAGATGGCCTATTCTTCCAGCGATTTCATCTTTGCCGCCAGCGGAATCGAGCGCCGCCATGTGATGAATAAATCCGGTATTCTCGACCCTGACCGCATGTATCCCGCCCTGCGCCAGCGCCGCGATGAAGAACCCGGGATTATGGCTGAAATGGCGCTGGATGCCTGCCAGAAAGCACTGGAGGAGGCGGGGAAAACCGCTGCCGATGTGGATGCGGTGATCGTGGCGGCCTCCAATATGGAGCGCGCCTATCCGGCGGTGGCGATCGAGGTGCAAGACCTGCTCGGCATAAGCGGTTTTGGCTTTGACATGAATGTCGCCTGTTCCTCCGCCACTTTCGGCATTCAAACGGCTTGCGATATGGTGCGCTCTGGCTCGGCCAAGGCGATATTGGTGGTGAATCCCGAGATATGCTCGGGTCATCTGGAATGGCGGGACCGCGATTGCCATTTCATTTTTGGTGATGTCTGCACCGCCACGCTGATTGAGCGCAAAGAGGCGGCTTCGGGGGCGCATTTCGAGGTGATCTCCAGCAAATGCCTGACGCAGTTTTCCAATAACATCCGGAATAATAACGGCTTTTTGCGTCGCTCACGCCCAGACGGGGTGAAGGATCGTCGCGATATGCAATTCATGCAAAATGGGCGGAAAGTGTTCAAAGAGGTGCTGCCGATTGTGGCAAAACACATTCTGGGGCATCTGGAAGAGGCGGGCCATGGGCCAGACGAGCTTAAGCGGCTATGGTTGCATCAGGCCAATAAGGCGATGAATGATTTTATCGGTAAAAAGGTGTTGGGCCGTCGCCCCGAAGCGGGGGAGCAGCCCAATATTTTGCAAGACTATGCCAACACATCCTCCGCCGGCTCGATCATCGCCTTTTCGCAATATTCCGATGATATGCAGGATGGAGATATGGGTCTGATCTGCTCGTTTGGGGCGGGGTATTCTGTTGGCTCTGTCTTGCTGAAGCGCGTGAAATAGCGCAGCAAACACCGGTGTAAAAAAATGCCACGCTTACGACGGTAAGCGTGGCATTCTAGCTGCTAAATTGTGCGCTAAAACCTATATACCGCTTACGAGTGCGCCCCAATCTTTACGCTCGAAAGTAACCCCTTCGCCGAATGTCTTACGAATGCTGAAGCCAAAAAGTTCGTCGCTTTCCGAGTATTTATATCCGGCCATAATCGAAATACCGTTTTCGAACATATACTCGGCACCCACCCTATAAATTTGGTCATTGCTGGATTCATCTGACATCTGGGTAATGCTCGCCAATACCGTGATGTTGTCGGTGATATCATAGGTCACGGAAATATCAAAAATATCGGCAATATACGGGTTCGCTTCAAAACCGGTAGTGTTTAGCCAGCTGGCTTCGAAGGAAAGGGGTATGTTGTTCAGCGTGTATCTTACTTCAACACCCAGGTTTCTATAAAAAATACCTTCATAATCGCGCCAGTCTTCAACGCCAACAAAGGCACCAACTGCAAAATTATTGTTGATATTGTATATACCGTGCACAATTATGGTTGATTGCACTTCAGTATCGGTGGTCCAGTTAAATACGCTGGCATCAATTTGAACGGATACTTTTCCAAACCCGAGTTCAATGGCACCATCAGCGTATACAAACGGAGAACCGGTTCCGTCAGTCGGGGTTGAATAGGACAGCCCAATTTCAGCCCCGGAAATGTCGAACGCCGAAACACTGGTGGAAATCAACACAGTTGAAAGTGTGGCAAAAATTAGTTTCATAGTTAACCTCATACTAATCAATTTGATTAACTTTTAGGCGAAACTATCATGAATGCAACCAAAAAGTTGCGAACTGTCAACAATGGCTCTGTTTTTTGAATGGCTTCATTTGTTGTGTTTCTCGCCGCTTGTTAGGTTTTAGCAGCCTCTTGCCGCGCCATGGCGCTATCCACATCATTCACCCCCACCAGCCTTACCACCAGTCGCAAAAACTGGTTTTCGGTGTCATCGCGGGTGCCGTCTGCCAGCACAAGGCTCCAGAGATCGACCACAAGTTGGGTGCGATCCGCATAGGGAATCGCGGCTTTGATCAGCCGGGTGAGATGCACGGTAT
>WFUK01000435.1 GCA_015485015.1 Paracoccaceae bacterium
CCCTGCGCGCTACGCCGCCAACACCTGAAAAACCTCGGCGGCGTAGCGCGCAGGGTCCCGCACCGGCAACCACCGCCCGCCACCACGACCCAGCGCCGCGCTCGAAACGCTCCAGCGCTCAACGCCGTCCTCCCGCGCATAGGCATAGGTCGGGCTGGACCGCCGCACGACCCGCATTTGCGCCACACTCACCTGTGGTCGCACCTGTTCGGAGCGTGCATCCATGCTCACACGATAGCCGCTATTTTCCCGCTTCCACTCGAAATACACTCGATTATAATTCAGGTTCAGCCCCGATATGCTGGCATTATACCCCGCCTGCATAGGTTGGTTTTGGTTGATCTTTTCAATCCATGGCAAGGCCGAGCTGACCACAAGCATCCGACCTGAAATACGGCTAATCCCCGCCGCTTTGATCTGGCCCACCATAACATTCAGATCGTCGGTATCCAGCTGCGGATCCCCGCCGCCAACCAGATACAGATCCCCCTGAAGCACGCCGCCCGCGATGGAGCCACTGGCCATCACGCGGGTTTCAAAGCGATAATCCGCCCCCAACCGGTCTTCGGCATAAAGCGCCGTCATGATCTTGGTGACAGAGGCCGGCGGGCGGGCCAAGCGCGGGTTATGCGCCTCAAGCTCGCGACCATTTTGCAGGTCAACCAAGGCAAATCCGGTATTCCGGCTCAGCCCACTATTGGCCAGAATTTGCTCCAGGCTAAGGGCTGGCGTTATCCGCCCTGCCCGCGCCGGAGGCCGCGCCACCTGCCCATAGGCCACAAGCGGCAGGCTTGCCGCCACCCCTGCCAATAATTCCCGTCTGGTTAAGCGCATATTCTAGCTCCATTCTCCTTTGCGGCGAATATCTGTAGAAGAGATATCGCGCATTGGCCCGCCAATCAATGCCCAAGCGGGCGGCGCGGCATGGGCAAGGCTGGCGGCAGGAACCCGATATTTGGCAAACTGCCGCGCCATCGGCGAAAGCCCCGCGCGCAGCTGCTCACCGGGCCGCGCCATCACCCCGATGCGCGTATTCTGCGCGATCCAGCGCCAATCTTGCCATTTATGAAAGCTGGCCAGATTATCTGCCCCCATCAGCCATGTAAATTTGGCGCGCGGATAAATTCGCTGAAGCGCGCGCAGGGTGTCAGCGGTATAAACCGTGCCAAGCAGCGCCTCGATATCGCTGATTTCCACACGCGGATGCTGCATGATCGCACGCGATGCCTCCACCCGCCGCGCCATACTGGCAGGGGCATCTTCCTTGAGGGGGTTTCCGGGGCTAACGAGCCACCAGACCCGATCCAGCCCAAACCGCTTGAGCGCTTGTTTGGTGATGTGGACATGGCCAAGATGGGGCGGATTAAAGGATCCACCGAGAAGGCCGATGGTTTGGGTGAGGGGCGCGATTTTAGATTTCCGAGTCATCGTTATGAATGCTTTCTATTGCCTCTCATAAGCAGCCGTTTTGCACCAATATATCCGCCCAATTCCGTTCGGCAGGAAAATCCTGTATCAGCGGACGATCCGATCTATTGGTAAACGCTTTTATACCATGCTGCACCATATACATCGGATAGTAATTCGGTTTCCCTAGCTGGGTTACAACATCGCAAAATGATACATGGGCCGGACTATTCACCTTCAAAACATTGTCAAACGCATCGATCAAACCTGCGCGTTGCTCAGGACTCAACTGCACCATCAGATTTTGAAACAATACATCCAGCCCCTGTCGGGCCGTATCATCTGACACACGGTCTCTATCTTGCATGCCATACATAATGGCGAGGCCCAAAAAATCTGCGGCTCGGGGATATTCTTGGCTCTCGGCGCAAATAGTAATCGCTCGTGTGAAATCCGGCGGCGTATATGAGGACTTGACCTCGGATAACGGAATGCATCCAAATTCGTTGGTTACCGCAAGATTACCATCGGCTGATAAATTTGTTACCTGTGCATAAACAGAAGATAGGCTTAGCCAAAGGATTACGGGTAAAATAACAAGAGATTTCATGATGTTTCCAATATTGAAGCTCTCTCTACAATCTCACAAAATAGAGGTTTAGCAAGAGCAATCATTCCAGCACGCATTGCGCGAGGCTAGGTATTTCGCTAAACCGATGCAAACATCTGCAAAATTCGAAGGCAAGGACCCCTCAAAATGGCATCATATCAATACGTATATCACATGGAAGGCGTTTCCAAGGCTTTCCCCGGTGGCAAAAAACTGTTTGAAAACATTCGGTTGTCCTTCCTCCCCGGCGTGAAAATCGGTGTGGTTGGCTCTAACGGGGCCGGTAAATCATCCCTGATGAAGATCATGGCGGGCATGGATAAGGATTTTCAGGGCGAGGCCTGGGCGGCTGAGGGCGCCAAAATCGGCTACCTGCCGCAGGAACCAAAGCTCGATGAAAGCCTTACCGTGCGCGAAAACGTGATGCTCGCCGTGGCCGAAAAGCAAGCCACGCTGGCCCGCTATAACGACCTCGCCATGAACTATTCCGAAGAAACCGCCGACGAAATGGCGACGCTTCAGGACCAGATTGACGCCGAGGACCTGTGGAACCTCGATAGCAGCATCGACATCGCAATGGAGGCCCTGCGCTGCCCGCCTGACGATGCCGACGTAAGCACCCTCTCGGGCGGTGAAGCCCGCCGCGTTGCCCTGTGCAAGCTCCTGCTCGAAGCCCCCGATATGCTGCTGCTTGATGAGCCGACCAACCACCTAGATGCCGAAACCATCGCGTGGCTCCAGCAGCACTTGATGGATTACAAAGGCACTATCCTCTGCGTCACCCACGACCGCTATTTCCTCGATGATATCACCAGCTGGATCCTTGAACTGGACGGTGGCCGCGGCATTCCCTATGAGGGCAATTACTCCGCATGGCTGGAGCAAAAAGCCAAGCGCATGGAGCATGAGGCGAAATCCGACAAGGCCAAAATGCGCACGCTGGAGCGCGAGCTGGACTGGATGCGGCAATCCCCCAAGGCCCGCCAAGCCAAATCCAAAGCGCGGATCAATGCCTATAATGACCTCGCCAACCAGTCCGAGCGCGACAAGGTCGGCAAAGCCCAAATCATCATCCCCAACGGCCCTCGTCTCGGCAATAAGGTGATCGAAGTTGAAGGCCTTTCAAAGGGCTACGGCGAAAACCTGCTGGTTGACAACCTAAGCTTCAGCCTCCCCCCCGGCGGTATTGTCGGCGTGATCGGGCCGAATGGCGCGGGTAAATCCACCCTGTTTCGGATGCTCACAGGGCAAGAGGAGCCGGATGCAGGCACCGTGGAATACGGCGACACCGTAAAGCTTTCCTACGTTGACCAAAGCCGCGATACGCTGGACGACAAAAAAACCGTGTTTGAGGAAATCTCTGACGGGCAAGACGTGATTAAACTGGGCGACGCCGAAGTGAATGGCCGCGCCTATTGCTCTTCGTTTAACTTCAAAGGCGGCAGCCAGCAAAAAACCATGAACCTGCTTTCGGGCGGTGAAAGGAACCGCGTGCATATGGCCAAGCTCCTGCGCGAAGGCGGCAACGTGCTGCTGCTCGACGAGCCAACCAACGACCTAGACGTGGA
>WFUK01000436.1 GCA_015485015.1 Paracoccaceae bacterium
TTCCTATATTACCCACGGGGTGCTTTCCGGCCCGGCCGTTGGCCGGATCGAGGCTTCTACCATGAAATCGCTGGTGATTACCGATTCGATCGAAGCCACGGAAGAAGTGCGCAAAGCCAAGAAAATCCGCATGGTGCGCACCGCGCCGGTCTATGCCCAGGCGATCCAGAATATCGCCAGCGGCGCTTCCGTTAGCTCCTTGTTTAACAAAGAAACCCTCGGCCCGCTTTACGAGGTTTATTACCCCGAAGATTGAGAGGGGTGGCTAATTTTTGGCCCTTGATTTTGCACTTTAAATAAACTAATAAACTAGGTGAATGGTTTATTGAGGTGATAAAATGGACGAAAAACAAGCCGCAGCCGGATTTTCTGCCATGGGGGCCGATCATAGGCTGGGCGTATTGCGCCACCTTGTGAAGGCGGGCGAAAAGGGCTTGCTGGTGCATGAAGTCGCAACCCTTACCGGCATTGCCGCCTCCACCTTGGCGCATCATCTAAAAACGCTACAGGCTGCGGGGCTAATCACCCAAAGGCGGGAGGGGCGCTCGACGGTCAATATCGCGAATTACGATCATCTGGCGGCTCTAGCGGGTTATATTCTGCATGAATGCTGTATTTCGGGAGCGGATGATCATGGCTGATATATCATTCGAAAAACCAAGTATGCGCAGTTTTTTCAAATCCCCATGGGCGGTATCGCTGGGCTTGCTGATCTTGGTGGCGCTATTTGATTTTTCCAATCTGGCGGCGGTAACGATTTTTGCGCTGAAGGCCTTTTTCAGCACGCTAAAATATATCGTTTTTGCGGTGGTTCTGATTGCGGCGCTAAAGGCGGCGGGGGCCGAGGCGATGATCGCCAATGCCTTTAAGGGCCGCGAGATTCGCATGATTTTTGTCGCGGCGCTGTTTGGCGGCTTGGCGCCGTTTTGCTCCTGTGAGGTGATCCCGTTTATCTCGGGCCTGCTGATCCTTGGGGCACCGCTTTCGGCGGTTATGGCTTTTTGGCTCTCGTCGCCGCTGATTGATCCGCCAACGCTGTTTATCACCGCTGGCGCGCTGGGTTGGGAATTTGCCATTGGCAAGGCCATTGCGGCGGTAAGCCTTGGGCTGTTTGGCGGCTTTGTGGTGCGGTTATTTGCGCGGTTCAGCGCCTTTTCCAACCCGCTAAAGCCTGGCTTTAGCCAAGGCTGCGGCTGCGGACCATCGCCGCTATCGGGCCAGCCCCATTGGCGGTTTTGGCAAGATGCCGCGCGGCGGCAGGTATTCAAGCGCGAATTCATTAGCAATGCGTTGTTTTTGGCCAAATGGCTGGCCATGGCCTATGTAATGGAGGCTCTACTGGTCAGCTATGTGCCCTCGGAATTGATCGTTAAGCTTGTGGGCGGCGAAGGAGTTTGGCCGATTATCACCGCTGCTTTTGTTGGCATGCCTGCTTATCTGAATTCCTATGTCGCGCCGCCCTTGCTGGCGGGGCTGACCGCGCAGGGCATGAGCAATGGCGCGGCGATGTCATTTATGATTGCAGGGGCGGTTAGCTCGGTTCCGGCGATGGCGGCGGTATGGTCGCTTGTGCGCCCGCAGATATTCGCGCTTTATTTGACGCTGGGAATCACCGGCGCGATTATTGCCGGAATTGTGTTTCAGCAGGTCATCTGATCGTCATACCGTTAATCATCACCCCACCACCCTCGGAAAATTCGATGCGGGTGGAAAAGCTGTCCGGCCCGCTATTGGGGGTGGCAAACATACCAAATGCGCCTTTGGCTCCGATGATCACCATCGGGTCCAGCACCCCGAGACGGCCGATTTTGTCTAGCAAACCCAGTGCGCCGTCGGCGGAAAATTCCAATATGCCGGTTGGCTCCGGCAGGCCCGAGATCGGCTCGGTCTTTTCATTATTAAAGGTAACGCCACCGCTGCCAGTGACGCCGAGCCCGTCAAAATCAAGGTTAAAAGCATCCAGCGAGATCGAGCGGATCTCGGCGGGGGTATTGCGGATATTGCCGAGGGTCGGGCCGGCAAAAAGATCAACCAGCATTTTCAGTTCGCCCGAGATTGAAAAGCCAAAGCTGGCCGGCGCGCGCCCGAGCAGGGTTTCGGGATCGAATTTGGCCCAGATTTCATCGCCAAGGGTGAAATCGGTAATGCGGGTGGACATTGAAAATGGCGCGGGGCTGTCTGATTGTTGGTAAGGAAAGGAAAGGCCCAGCATGAGGGTGCCAAATCCGGCAGAGAATTCGGGCGCGCCTTTGGTCTCGTTGCGCAGCGCCATTGTTGTATCCTCCAGCGTGAAGCCGTAGGAAAAGGCGCTTTCATTGATTGCCACATTCATCGTGCCGCCCTGCTGGCTATAGGTAAACAGCCCCTCCGATCCGGGCTCGCTCTGGGTGAAATCCAGCGCGAGATCGCTGGTTTCCATGTCCAGTTCCAGCGTAAGCCCCTCGGGCCAGTTCGCCGGGCTTTGGGAGGGCGTGGCGGGCAGGGCGGCCTGATAGCGCATCTCGCCTTCGCCGGTTTGCAAATTCAGCTTATCGGTGCCTTCAACCGATTTTATATTGGCGGTTTCATAGGTCAGGCTGCCGGTTTGCCGCGCCATATCATCGGCATCAAAGCCGGTATTGGAGCGGCCATTTATGCCTGAAAGCACCATTTCTAGGTTAAGATTTCCGCTCGGCGTGGTCTGGATCTGGTTCATGATGATAAAGCTGGCCTCATAGGAAAACCGGATGTCATCGGGGTCGCCCTGAGCCAGAAGCGTCAGATCCAGCAGGGTATAGGTGGTTTCGGCGGTCATGGTTTTGCCGTTTGGCAGGTCGGTAAAGCTGGTGGCCGAGAAGGCTTCGGGCAGGGTGATGCTGACCGTGCCATCCCCATTGGCTTGCATATTGATCCAGTCGATCCGCTGGCGAACCTCTGTGCCGCCCATGTCGGATTGGGTTAGCACGTTGTTATAGCGGGTATTATCCCCGTCGATCTCGGTGTTTCCAATCAAAAGCTCGGTGCCAATCGCGCTATAAAACCGCTGCAAGCCGGCCATCACATCGGCGGGCAGGATCTCGGCTGCCAGCGGGGAGGAGATCATCAGGGTGGCAATGGCAAGGGGAAAAGTTTTCATCGGGCGCTCCTGTTTCAGAGAGCTTAGCCGCTTTTCCTTACATATGGAATTATTTTGTCTGCTCCCTCAGCATTCCGGCACATTCACCGCCAGCCCGCCAAGCGAGGTTTCTTTGTATTTATGGCTCATATCCATGCCGGTTTGCCGCATGGTTTCCACACAGGCATCAAGGCTGACAATATGGGTGCCATCGCCGCGCATCGCCAGCGAAGCCGCCGATACCGCCTTGATCGCTCCCAGCCCGTTGCGCTCGATGCAGGGCGCTTGCACCAGCCCCTTCACCGGATCGCAGGTCATGCCCAAGTGATGCTCCAGCGCGATCTCGGCGGCGTTTTCCACCTGCTCGGGGCGGCCGCCAAGCACCGCGCATAGCCCCGCAGCGGCCATGGCGGCGGCGGAACCGACCTCGCCCTGACAGCCCACTTCGGCCCCCGAAATCGAGGCATTGGCCTTGATCAGCCCGCCAATCGCGGCGGCGGTCAGCAAAAACACCTCGATCATCTCGCGCCGCGCGGTGGGCACATGATCGAGATAATAGCGCAGGGTGGCGGGCAGCACCCCTGCCGCGCCGTTGGTGGGGGCGGTCACGATCTGGCCGCCAGCGGCATTTTCTTCGTTTACCGCAATGGCATAAACGCTGATCCAGTCGTTGATCATGTGCGGCGCGGCTATATTGGTGCCGCGCTCGGCCAGTAGCGCCTCGTGTATCCCCTTGGCGCGGCGCTTCATATTTAGGCCACCGGGCAAAATGCCGGCCGTGGCCAAGCCGCGCTCGATGCTGCTATCCATCACCTGCCACACCTTTTGCAGCCCGCGATCCAGCGCCTCGCGGCTCATATGGTTCAGCTCGTTTTCCAGCTTCATCTGTGCGATGGATTTGCCGGATTTTCTGGCCATTTCCAGCATTTCGGAAGCAGTGCGAAACGGATAAGAGGCCGATGGCCCTTCGGCGGTAAATTCACTGCCCGCCAGCTCGCTTGCGGTCAGCACAAAGCCGCCGCCGGTGGAATAATAGGTCTCGCGCGCATAAAGCTGCCCCGCGCTATCATAGGCCGAAAGCACCAGACCATTGGCATGGCCGGGCAGGGTGGTATCATAGTCAAATTGCAGATCCTGGCTCGGCTGATAGCGAAGCTCGCCCAATCCGCCGGGTGACACAGTGCCGCGCTGCTGGATATCGGCCTCGGCTTTTTGGGCCAGTTCGGGGTCAAAACTATCGGGGGTAAAGCCGGCAAAACCCAAGGTTACGGCGCGATCCGTGGCATGGCCCTTGCCGGTGAAAGCCAGCGATCCATGCAGGGTGCAGCCCAAGCGGGCAAGGCTTCCGGCACCCGGCACTACCTCGCGCCCTTCGCACAATAGCGCCAAAAAACGCCCCGCCGCCACCATCGGTCCCACGGTGTGGCTGCTGGACGGGCCGATGCCGATTTTGAACACGTCGAAGATGCTGAGAAACATGGCTTTCCCCTTGGGCTTTTACCCGATTATCGCTATATAAGGCCGATATGCAGGGGGAAACCCGACCAACGCAAGCGCTAAAACGCCCAAAACCTGCCGAAGGGAAAAATTATGACTGAGCAGCCAGACGGAACCGACCGCGGGAAATACGCAGCGGCAAAAGCGGCGCTGGATTTCATTAAGCCGGGCATGAAGGTCGGGCTTGGCACCGGCTCTACCGCCGCGTGGTTTGTGCAGCTTCTGGCGCAGCGGGTGAATAACGAGGGTCTGGATATTGTCGGCGTGCCGACCTCGACCCGCACCCGCGATCTGGCCGATAGCCTGAATATCCCGCTCACCACGCTGGAAGAAGCCGAATGGCTGGATGTAACGGTGGACGGGGCCGATGAATTTGACGCCAATCTCAACCTGATCAAGGGTGGCGGCGGGGCGCTGTTGCAAGAAAAGATCGTGGCCAGTGCGTCTAACCAGATGGTGGTGATTTCGGACAGCTCCAAGCAGGTCGAGACGCTCGGGGCGTTTCCGCTGCCGGTAGAGGTGGTGAAATTTGGCTGGCGCAGCACCGAAAGCACAATCGAGGAAGTGCTGGAAGGCGCGGATGTGGGCAATAAGCGGATATCCTTGCGCGAGGCAGACGGCGCGGCTTATGTGACCGATGAAGCGCATTATATTTTAGACCTGCATCTGGAGCGCATCGGCGAGCCGCGCAGGCTGGCCGAGGCGCTGAACCGCATTCCGGGCGTGGTGGAAACCGGCCTGTTTGTGCTGATGGCAGACACGGTTTTGGTCGGCTATGATGACGGAGATGTGCATACTTATGATCGCGACAGGGGTGACCTCGGGCGGCGTAGGGTGCATATGCCAAGTGAAAATTCTTTATATGTGCCGGGAGCTTAAGATGGAATATGATTATGACCTGTTTGTAATAGGTGGCGGCTCCGGCGGGGTGCGCGCGGGGCGCGTGGCGGCGATGGGCGGCGCAAAAGTGGCGCTGGCCGAGGAATACCGCATGGGCGGCACCTGTGTGATCCGCGGCTGCGTGCCGAAAAAGCTGATGGTTTATGCGTCTGGCTATGCCGAGGCGATGAATGACGCCGAGGGCTTTGGCTGGACCATTGGCGAGCGCAGCTTTGACTGGGCTACCATGATGGGCAAGATCGACGATGAGCTGGATCGGCTGGAAGGGCTTTATCGCAAAGGGTTAACCAATAACGACGTCAACATATATAACGCCCGCGCGGTGGTGAAAGATGGCCATACGGTGGAGCTGTCAACCGGCGAGAGCATTACCGCCAAGTGGATTTTGGTCGCGACCGGTGGCCGCCCCTTTGTGCCGAATGTGAAGGGGGCCGAGCATGTGCTTACCTCCAATGATATTTTCCATCTGAAAGCCTTGCCCAAACGGATTATGGTGGTGGGCGGCGGCTATATCGCCTGTGAATTTGCCGGTATTTTCAATGGCATGGGTGCCGAGGTAACGCAATTTTATCGCGGCGCGCAGATCTTGCGCGGCTTTGATGGCGAGGTGCGCGGCCATGTGGCTGACGAGATGATCCGCAAGGGTGTGAACCTGCATCTGGGCACCGATGTGGTCGAGATCGTGAAAAAAGACGACGGCTTGCATGTATCTTGCACCAATGGTGCGGTTAAGGTTGTGGATGCGATTATGTATGCCACGGGGCGGGTGCCAAATACCGAGGGCATGGGGCTGGAGGAAGCCGGTGTAAAGCTCGGGCGGCGCGGTGAAATTCGGGTGGATCGCTATTCCGCCACCAGCTGTGACAGCATCTATGCTGTGGGCGATGTAACCGATCGGGTGCAGCTTACGCCTGTGGCCATTCGCGAGGGGATGGCCTTTGTCGAAACGGTATTTAACGATAATCCAACTGCGGTGGATCATGAATTTATCGCCACGGCAGTATTTACCCAGCCCGAGATCGGCACCGTTGGCTATTCCGAGGAAGATGCGCGCGATGATTTTGATATCGAGGTTTACCGCGCCGCTTTCCGCCCGATGGCGAATATTCTGGCGGGGCGGGATGAGCGCATGTTGATGAAGCTGATCGTCGAGAAGCATAGCCGCAAGGTAATCGGCTGCCACATTATCGGCCCCGCAGCGGGCGAGATGATCCAGCTTGCGGGCATTGCGGTAAAAATGGGCGCAACAAAAGAAGACTTTGATCGCACCGTGGCCGTGCATCCCACAGCGGCCGAGGAATTGGTGACGATGAAAGAGCCGGTGCGCTAAAGCTGGCTATTCTTGCGTGAGGTCGGCCAGCTTTTGGCTGATCTCTGCGCCATCCCCCTCCAGCAGCAAGCGCTTGATCCGGCTGGTTTCGCCAGAGATAAACCGGATGCGGGATTTGGCAATGCCGCAGGTTTTACCCAAATAAACCAGCAGTGCCTTATTGGCAGCGCCATTCACCGGCGGGGCCGAAACCCTGACCCGCAGCACCGCTTGGCCGGATGCATCCAGCCCGATTCCGTCAATGCCATTCCTGCCGCCTTTTGGCGTGAGGCGCACCGCAAGCATCAGCCCGCCTTCCGCCTCGTGCCATGGCAGGCTCATCCAAAGGCGCCGATATTGTTATAGAGTATGGTGCGCAGGGCAAAAATGCCAAAGATCACCACCATCGGCGCCAGATCAAGCCCGCCCATATTGGGCAATACGCGGCGGATCGGGCCGTATAGCGGCTCCAGCATACGGTTCAGCCCATACCATATTTGCGCCACCAATGGCTGACGCAGGTTCAGCACCTGAAATCCCACCAGCCAGCTCATGATAATATGGGCAATTACGATGAACCAAACGATGTCTATGGCAAAGGTCAGGATTTGAAATAACGAGGTCATTTTCCGGCTCCGGTTACGGGTTGAGCGCCATACCTAATATCTGCGCGCCCCTTGCGCAAGGGCGCGATGCGACGCGACGTTATGGCTTGCCATCCGGAGGCTTTCCGGCTCTGCTTTGCGGCGAAATTACCCAGTGCCGGAGAAGCATATGTATCCGTTTATTCGTATGGCCTATCATATGGCCAAGCACCGAAATGCCCCGCAGCTACCGGCGGATGGCGTGCATGTATCGCAGCATATGTGCTGGCCGGTGGATATCGATATGTGGCGCGAGCTGAATAATGGCCGCACGCTGACGCTCTATGATCTGGGGCGGATCCAGCTGGCGCGGCGCATGGGGCTGGTTGCGGCCTTGCGGCGGCGAGGCTGGGGCATGACCATGGCGGGCGTTACCGCGCGCTATCGCCGAAGGGTGGTTATGTTTGATCGCTTCGAGATGCGCTCAAAGGCTATCGGCCATGATGGCCGGTTTTTCTATTTGCAACAAAGCATGTGGAAGAAAGAGGAGGCGATTTCCTCGGTGCTATACCGCGTGGCGGTGGTGGGGAAATCCGGCATTGTGCCGACCACAGAAGCCACAGCCGAAATGGGCTTTCCCGATTGGAACCCTCAAATGCCGGATTGGGTGGAAGCCTGGAACGGCGCGGAAAATTTGCGGGTTTGGCCGCCGGAAACCTGAGGGGAATGCGGGGTGAATGGCGCAGGCGGGCGTTGATTTTGGTTACATCTGAAATCATGGCTTGAATTGCCGTGGCTTTGCCGCTCTTATACTCGCATAAAAACGGGAGAAAAACATGACCGAACGCGCTTCTAAAAAAGGTATCTGGAGCTGGATGCTGTTTGACTGGGCGGGGCAACCCTTTCATACCTTGGTAATCACCTTCATGTTTGCCCCCTATTTTGCCAGCGAGCTTTTCGCGACCGAGGCCGAAGGGCAGGCCATGTGGGGCTATCTGATTGCGCTTGCGGGTATTTTGGTGGCCCTGAGCGCGCCTATTCTGGGCGGCATTGCGGACCGGACCGGACCGCGTAAACCTTGGGTGCTTGGCTTTGGGGCGCTGTTTGTGGTTGGCAGTTACGGGCTGTGGTGGGCTTCGCCCGATCTGCCCAATCTGTTCTGGATCTATGTTTCTTTTGTCGCCGCCTTTATCGGCGCGGAATATATGATCATCTTTACCAATTCGATCCTGCCTGATTTGGTGCCGCGCAAAGAGGTGGGCAAGCTTTCGGGCTATGGCTGGGCTCTTGGCTATGTTGGCGGCGTGCTGGTGTTGTTTGTTATGCTGCTGTTTATGGTCACCCCTCCCGGCTCTGAAACCACGGTTTTGGGCAATGCGCCGATCTTCGGGCTGGACCCGGCCAAGGGCGAGGGTTTTCGCGCTTCGGGGCCGATTTCGGCGATCTGGTTTATCATCTTCGCCATTCCGTTTTTTCTGTTCACACCGGATGTGCGCAAAACCAAATCCAGAAAAGAAGCGGTGGTTGAAGAAGTTGGCGGGTTAAAAGAAAGCTGGAAGAAAATCAAAAACTTTCCACAGCTTGGCTTGTTTTTCCTCTCCTCGATGCTTTACCGCGATGCGCTGGTGGTGCTG
>WFUK01000437.1 GCA_015485015.1 Paracoccaceae bacterium
AGAATCTACAGCGGCGCGCGAAGCCCCGACCGCAGCTTGCAGCTTATCGGCCAATTGTTCGATTAGTGCAAAATTTCCCTCTGAACCAACGCCGCGACCACCGGAAACTACAACTTTAGCCGATGTCAGATCTGGCCGATCCGAGGTTTGAACCTTGTCTTCGACCCATTCCGAGAGGTCGGGATTGGCAGCGGCTGCGATGCTTTCCACCGAAGCGGTCCCGCCATCACCTGCGGCTTCAAATCCGGTGGTGCGGATCGAGATCACCTTTTTGGCGTCCGAGGTTTGCACGGTTTGCACCGCATTACCGGCATAAATAGGCCGCTCGAATGTGTCAGCGCTCACAATACCGGTGACATCCGACAGCACCATAACATCAAGCAAAGCCGCCACGCGGGGCAGGATGTTTTTGCCGCTGGTTGTTGCTGGCGCTAGGATATGCTCATAATCACCCGCAAGGCTGACCATTAGATCGGCGATTGGCTCGGCCAGCCCGTTGCCATAGGCGGCATCATCGGCGCATAGCACCTTGGCCACGCCGTCGAGCTTGGCTGCCGCATCGGCGGCCCCGCCACAGCCCGCGCTGGCGCAAAGCACGGTTACCTCGCCAAGGGCTTTTGCTGCGGTGAGCGCTTTTGCGGTTTGATCAACCGAAAGCTCGGCTCCATTTACCTCTGCCAATAATAGAACAGCCATCAGATTACCCCCGCGTCTTTAAGTTTGCTCACCAGCTCGGCCACATCGGCCACCTTCACGCCCGCACTCCGGCCCGCAGGCTCGGAGGTGTTGGTGATTGTGAGGCGCGGCGTAATATCCACACCATAATCGGCGGGCGTTTTTTCGTCCATCGGCTTGCGCTTGGCCTTCATGATGTTGGGCAAGCTGGCATAGCGCGGCTCGTTCAGACGCAAATCCACCGTCACAATTGCCGGCATTTTTACCTTGATCGTTTGTAAACCGCCATCCACTTCGCGGGTCACCGTGGCGCGATCGCCATCAATCGCCAACTCGGAGGCAAATGTTGCTTGAGACCACCCCAGAAGCGCGGCGAGCATCTGGCCCGTAGCATTCATATCGTTGTCAATCGCTTGCTTGCCCGCCAAAATAAGCTCGGGTTTTTCTTCATCAGCCACGGCTTTTAGCAGCTTTGCAACGGCTAATGGCTCGATATCCTGATGCACATCATCGGTGGCAATGATCAAAATCGCCCGATCTGCGCCCATGGCCAAGGCCGTGCGCAGGGTTTCTTGATTTTGCTTTACGCCGATCGAAACAGCGACAATCTCCGAAACCGTGCCCGCCTCTTTCAGGCGAATGGCTTCTTCGACCGCGATCTCGTCGAACGGGTTCATAGACATTTTGACGTTAGCCAGATCAACACCGCTTCCATCCGCTTTGACGCGAACTTTCACATTATAGTCAATCACACGTTTGACAGGCACAAGCACCTTCATGCGCGAATCTCCAGATTTGGGCCCAGAATTGGGGGTTGCGGGGGCAGTCAATCAGCATTTTTGCTGCGCTGCAAGAAAAACTTGGCGTCAAGCCTTAGCGATTGGCCCCGGGCACCCATAAAACGTCTGTTTTGCCATCATTGTTCGCCGCTCGCGCAGCCACAAAGAACCAATCCGACAGGCGATTAAGATATTGGATCGCCACGGGGTTTACGGCCTCAATGCCAGATAGTTCAACGCTTAACCTTTCAGCGCGGCGCGATACCGTCCGGCACAGATGCAGGTGCGCAGATAATGGTGATCCGCCCGGCAAGATGAAGCTTTTCAGGGTTTCTTGCGTGGCGTTCATAGCGTCTATTTCCGCTTCCAGCCGGCCCACCAGCGCAGAATTCACCCGCAGAGGCGGGTAGGGCGCATCGGTATCCTGCTCCATATCAGGGCGGCAAAGATCGGCCCCGAGATCAAACATATCGTTTTGAATGCGCGCCAGTGCGGCATCGGTCTCATCGCCGGCATGCAGCCGCGCCATGCCGATGGTGGCGTTGACCTCGTCTACCGTGCCATAGGCGGTAACGCGCAGCGAATCTTTAGGCACCCGCGCGCCGTTTCCCAGCGCGGTATCGCCGGAATCGCCGGTGCGGGTATATATTTTATTCAGCGTTACCAAGGGTTAAAACCCTTTGGTGAGGTAAATCCATGTCATGAACAAAACAACGGTGAGGAATTGCAATCCCACCCGCCAGCGCATGATTTTATTGGAGTTCCGCTTATGAAAATCACCACCTTTGGCAAAGGTCACCAAGCCCAGCACCAAGACAGCCGCGGTGGAAAGTCCGGCGGCAATTACCAGCAAAAACAGAGGGTCGAAAAACATGATCAGGCTCCTTTATAGCCCTGCATATATA
>WFUK01000438.1 GCA_015485015.1 Paracoccaceae bacterium
TCATTGTCGTCATGCTCCTTTAGTTGGGAAGCATGGACCATTTTACTCATACACAGAAGATCGGACACTCTCAGCGGTCGTATCGGGTGGCGATACGACCGCCAGTCTTTCAGGTGCCCGAACATATTTTCGATCTTATATCTTTGTTTATACATAGCTTTATCGAACCGATGCTTGAACTTTCGGTTTTCTTGGGTGGGATGCGGGGGGTAATGCCGCGCCCGATCAGGCCGTCATGAAACCAGTTGGCGTCGTAGCCTTTATCCGCGAGTAGAACCTTGGCATGATGCCGCTGGGCACGCGGCGATCATCCACCCGCAGCACAGCATGGGAGCGCGGAAAATAGGGTTTCTGGCGTTCGATTTGTGCTTCCGTGAGCCAATAATGATCCGACATGGGCAAGCCCTCCTGCCATGAGTGAATCAGAAGTTAGCTCATTTGGGAATCCCAAAATATTAATAGGTCCCGACCCCAGGTCGAGGATGGTGAAGTCTATGTGGATAGGGTTCATTGGGGGCCTGTTTTATGGGTTGGCGCATGGTCTCCCACGCACCCTAACGGGTTGGGGGGATAGAACCCCACCCTAGTTTTTGGTGGAGCCGGTTTTTTTGGGTTTGCCTTTGGTGGAAGTCGCCACGCCTAGCTCGGGTTTGGGTTTTTCTTTTACGGGCGCGGGTTCGATCTCTTCTTTTTCGTCTTTTTTCACCGTGCGGGTGCTGGTCTTGGTTTTGGTATCTCCGCATTTGGCGCAGGTATAGGTGTCGGTGGTCTCGATGACCTCTTCCAGCCATGTGGTGACTTTGGTGGAATAATCCGGCTGGGCGTCTCGGGTTTCTTTTGGCTCGGAGGACAGGGTTTTTTCCACGCGCTCGGTGCGGGTGATGGAGAAGGTGGCGCTACATTTTTCGCAGGTGGCGGCGGCGGAGTTGGCTTTTTTGCGCCAGATGAATATCAGCGCGGCCACCACCACGAACACCCCGCCGCCGATCAGGCTGCGCATGGGCTGGGCGAATTCGTCGTTTAGGGCATAGGTGATGCCGCCGATGATGGCCCCGAGGATAACGGCCCAGATGGCGGCGGATTTGGTGATGCTGGCTTTCAGCGCGGCTTGTTCGGGTGACAGGTTGGACATTTTGTGATTCTCCTTTTGGAGGAAGCCTATCAGCAATTGCGGTTTCGCAGGGGAAATTCTAGGATGCGGAAAAAGGAGACACCCATGGAAACGCATGAACACAGGCTAAAGCGGCTGAAAATCCGGGCGTGGCGGCGCGGCACAAAAGAAATGGATCTGATTCTCGGGACCTTTGTCGATCAGCGGCTAACGGAGCTGAATGCCACCGATCTGGACGCGCTTGAGGCCTTGATGGCCGAAAACGACACCGATCTTTACCCTTGGTTTACCGGATTGGCCGAAACCCCGCCCGAACACAGCCGGATATTGGCTCGAATCAAGAACGAGACAAGTTTATTTTGAATTTTCGCCCGTTTTAACGCGTTATTGGGATTTGTTGCGCCAAAGTGATTCCAGATTTGAAATTTGGAGGACAAGCCATGGCGCAGACAGCTATGAAAACAGAGCCGCAGGGCACGGATGCGGTGGCATACCTTGGCGGCTATATGGAGCATTTGGCGCTGATCGAGCGGCTGCACCGGCTGCTGCTTGATGTGGTGAAGGATGAATTCGAGCGGCTCGGCATTATTGATATCAACTCGGTGCAGGCGCTGTTGTTATTTAACATCGGCGAAAACGAGGTGACGGCGGGCGAGCTGAAATCGCGCGGCTATTATCAAGGCTCGAATGTGAGCTATAACCTTAAAAAGCTGGTGCAGGCGGGCTATATGCACCACCAGAAATGCGCGGTGGATCGGCGCGCGGTGCGGGTGAAGCTCACCGAAAAGGGCCGCGATGTGCGCATGACCGTGGCGCAGCTTTTTGCCCGCCATGCCAGCCTGCTGCAAAAGAAAGAGATTTTGGGGGTCGATGATTTGAGCGATCTTAATAGTTCGATGAAGCGGGTGGAGCGGTTCTGGACCGATCAGATCCGGTTTATTTATTAGGTCTACGCTCTAGCTGTTTTTGCAGGTTTTTTATGGTCTGGCGCGCGGCGGGAGGGCTGCGCATATGCTGGCCTTTAGCGGCGGGAACCAGCCGGATGGTCTGGTTTTGGAAAAATTTTTCGGCGCGGTAAAACCCGAATTTCTGATCTGTCATCAGCGCATTTTGCCGGGCAAAGGGGAAGGCGTTTCCAACCGTGATCGCCCACTCGAAATCGAGATCATGGCGCAGCAGGCATTCATAAAAGGCAAGAAATTCGTTTTCGGCAAATTCGCGATAGTTCATCAGCTCGTCAAACAGGATTACCTGACCCGCGCGCAAATAGGGGCCAAGCCGATCAAACACGGTTTTGGTCGAGGAATAGAGATCACAATCAATATGGATAAGGCCAAGGTTTTCCAGCGCCGCCTGATGGGAGGCGACGAATTCGGGTAGGGTCTGCTCGAAATACCCGATATGGAGCCGAACATTTCCGGCCATCTCGGGAA
>WFUK01000439.1 GCA_015485015.1 Paracoccaceae bacterium
AATCCCGAAAAAATATTCCGAATTCGGCACATATGCGACAATCACCGCCGCTATATGGCCTACCCGCCGAGCGAAGCGAGGCCACGGCCCAAGCGTCAGGGTTTTGTTGCGCCAGCAACACAGCCCTGACGGAGGGCAGCAAGCTTACGGCACAATTCGCACCGCGCCCTTGGCCGCCGAGCTGGCAAAAGCCGCATAGGCCCGCAGCGCGGTCGAAACCCGCCGCGTGCGTTTTTCAGACGGATACCACGGTGCCGCACCCTTGGCCGCGCGCCGCGCTTCCAGCACATCTTCCGCCACCGCCAGATTAATGATTCGCTTGGGAATATCGATCTCGATAATATCCCCGGTTTCCACCAGCCCGATCAAGCCACCTTCAGCCGCTTCGGGCGAGGCATGGCCAATGGAAAGCCCCGAGGTGCCGCCTGAAAATCGCCCGTCGGTCAAAAGCGCACATTTCTTGCCCAGCCCCTTGGATTTCAGATAGCTGGTCGGGTAAAGCATCTCCTGCATCCCCGGCCCGCCCTGCGGTCCCTCATAACGGATCACAACCACGTCGCCCTCCACCACTTTGCCCGTCAGGATCGCACTCACCGCGCTATCTTGGGATTCGTAAACCTTGGCAGGGCCGGTAAATACCAGATTGCTATCATCCACCCCTGCGGTTTTCACAATGCAGCCCTCCAGCGCAATATTCCCGCTCAGCACCGCCAAGCCGCCATCTTGGGAAAAGGCGTTTTCCTTGCTGCGGATAATCCCGCCCGCTCGATCCCGATCCAGCGCCTTATAGCGGTTCTCGGTCGAAAACGCCTCCACCGTGCGCACGCCACCGGGCGCAGCCTTGAAGAATTGCTCGACCTCTGGCTCGTTGCTGACCGCAATATCCCATTTCGCCAGCGCATGCCCCATGGTTTCGCTATGCACGGTGGGCAGATCAGCATGGATCAGCCCCGCGCGGTTCAGCTCGCCCAAAAGGCCCATAATGCCGCCCGCGCGGTGAATATCTTCCATATGCACATTGGCAACCGACGGTGCCACCTTGCACAATACCGGCACCTGTTTGGAAAGCCGGTCAATATCCTCCATGGTAAAATCAACCCCGCCCTCATGGGCCATCGCCAACAGGTGCAGCACGGTATTGGTGGAGCCACCCATGGAAATATCCAGCGTCATCGCATTTTCAAACGCCTTGAAGCTGGCAATATCGCGCGGCAAAAGCCCCGCCTCGTTGCCCTCGTAATGCCGCTTGGTGATATCCACAATCCGCGAGCCACATTCCTCGAACAGCACCTTGCGATCTGCGTGCGTCGCCAGCATAGAGCCATTCCCCGGCAGCGCGAGACCAAGCGCCTCGGCCAGGCAATTCATCGAATTGGCGGTAAACATCCCCGAGCAAGAACCACAGGTCGGGCAGGCTTCGGCCTCCATATGCGCCACTTGCTCATCGGTGTAGCTATCATCCGCCGCCGAAATCATCGCATCAATCAGGTCGATCTTTTGCTCCAGATCATTGATGGTCACCTTGCCCGCCTCCATCGGCCCGCCCGACACAAAGATCGCCGGAATATTGAGCCGCATCGCCGCCATCAGCATGCCGGGGGTGATTTTATCGCAGTTGGAAATGCAAACAATCGCATCGGCGCAATGGGCATTCACCATATATTCCACACTATCGGCAATCACCTCGCGCGAGGGCAGGGAATAAAGCATCCCGTCATGACCCATGGCAATGCCGTCATCCACGGCGATGGTGTTAAATTCCTTGGCAACACCCCCCGCCTTTTCGATCTCGCGCGCCACCAGCTGGCCCATGTCTTTCAGATGCACATGGCCCGGCACAAATTGCGTAAACGAATTCACCACCGCAATGATCGGCTTGCCAAAATCACCGTCTTTCATGCCCGTGGCCCGCCAAAGGCCGCGAGCGCCTGCCATATTGCGGCCATGGGTGGAGGTGCGGGAACGGTAATATGGCATGGGATTTTCCTTGTGCAATTGGGTTTGTTTCCGATTAGCACAGGCGAAGGGGGAAGCGCCACCCGATTGTAGGGCGGGGTTTACCCCACCAAGACCCAACCAGCGACGCGACCTAGCGGCCCTCGCCACCTTCAAAATTGGAAATATTCCAGCCGATATTGAAAATCCGGTTGCGCAGCTCAACGCCGGTTTCCAGCGGATCGAGAAAAACCCGGGTTTCAAGGCCGGAACGATC
Organism: Paracoccaceae bacterium; assembly: GCA_015485015.1. Classification (GTDB taxonomy): domain Bacteria; phylum Pseudomonadota; class Alphaproteobacteria; order Rhodobacterales; family Rhodobacteraceae; genus UBA3077. Next base: position 2,213 of record WFUK01000439.1, read on the forward strand.
CGTAAGCACCCATTCAACCAGCTGCATCGGATCGGTTTCAAAAATCATCACCATCTGCCCGTTGCGCGGCTTTTCAGGGTCAAACATGGTCATATAAGCGCGGCCGTTTTCTTCCTCGATCCGGCGCACAAATACCGAGCTGGTTACGTCGATATTCTCCAGCGACAATAGCGAAAGCGGGGTGCGGCGCTGGGGATAGCGCTGCGGGCTTACATTTGATTTGGCGTCAAATATCGCCAAGGTCCGGCCATCGGCGATTACCAGCGAATCCGACGGCGCATCATATTCAAACCGCATTTTTCCGGGTTTTTTCAAATAAAACGTGCCGGTAATCTCGGTGCCATCCGCATTTTCCTGCCGAAAGGTCGCTTGCGCGCTGATCAAATCGGTCAAATAGGTATTTAACCGCCGGATAGAATCATTTTCCGCATAGGCAGGTGCGGCCAGCATGGCGGCACAACTGGCCATAAAAATACGTCTATCCATTAATACTACCTTCAATTTATTCGGCCCCGCAAAGGGGGCCGCGCATTTTTTCGTTTGATCAGAGATACTAAACCGAGCTTTCCGGCACAAGCACCTCGCGCTTACCCACATGGTTGGCAGGCGAAACTACGCCCATCTCTTCCATTTCTTCCACCAGCTTCGCGGCCTTGTTATAGCCAATTGAAAGCTTGCGCTGAATATAGGAGATCGAACATCTGCGGTCTCTTGCCACAATCGCGATGGCTTGGTCAAGCAAGGCATTCTTATCGGCCTCGCCGGTGCCAAGGCCCAGCACCGCATCAAGCTCGGCGCTATCGCTGCCATTTGGCCCCTCGACCACCCCTGAAATATATTCCGGCTGCCCTTGCGATTTAAGGAAATTCACCACTTCCTCGACCTCTTGATCCGACACAAACGGCCCATGCACGCGCGTAACGCGGCCCCCACCGGCCATAAACAGCATATCGCCCTTACCCAATAGCTGCTCGGCCCCCATTTCACCCAGCACCGTGCGGCTATCGATTTTCGAGGTGACCTGAAAGCTGATCCGCGTCGGGAAGTTGGCCTTGATCGTGCCGGTGATTACATCCACCGAGGGGCGCTGCGTGGCCATAATCAGGTGGATCCCCGCCGCCCGCGCCATCTGCGCCAGGCGCTGGATACAGGCCTCGATTTCCTTGCCCGCCACCATCATCAGATCGGCCATTTCGTCAACGATCACCACGATATACGGCATTTTCTCCAAGGCGTATTCCTCGGTCTCGAATATCGGCTCGCCGGTGTCATCGTCAAAGCCGGTTTGCACCGTGCGGGTAAAGGCCTCGTCTTTGCGCAGCGCATCCTCGATCCGGCCATTAAACGCCTCGATCCCGCGCACATTCAGCTTGGACATTTTGCGATAGCGCTCTTCCATCTCCGCCACCGCCCATTTCAGCGCCACCACGGCCTTTTTCGGGTCGGTCACCACCGGCGAAAGCAGGTGTGGAATGCCGTCATAAACCGATAGCTCCAGCATTTTGGGATCGATCATAATCAGGCGGCATTCTTCGGGCGAGCGCGCATATAGCAAGGATAGGATCATGGTGTTGATGCCAACGGATTTGCCCGAGCCGGTGGTCCCCGCGATCAGCAAATGCGGCATTTTGGCGAGGTTCACCACCACAGGCTCGCCGCCAATATCCTTGCCCAGCGCCATCGGCAGCTCGTGCTTGCTATCGCCAAAAGCCCGCGCGGCGAAGATCTCGCGCAGCAGCACCATTTCGCGGTTTTCATTCGGCAGCTCGATGCCGATAATCGAGCGCCCGGGAATAGTCGAAACCCGCGCCGCCAGCGCCGACATCGAGCGCGCAATATCATCCGCCAGCCCGATCACGCGGCTGGCCTTCAGTCCCGCCGCCGGTTCCAGCTCATACATGGTAACCACAGGGCCGGGGCGCACCCGCACGATCTCGCCTTTTACGCCGTAATCATCCAGCACGGTTTCCAGCAGGCGGGCATTGGCGTCCAGCGCATCATTGCTCAGGGCTTGGCGGACCTCGTTCGCCGGGCTTTCCAGCAGCGATAACGGCGGGAATTCATAGCCATCCTCGGTTTTGGGCAGCAACTCAAGGCTCGGCTGCTCTTCGGCCAAGGCCTTTTTGCTTTTCGGGATCGGCTTGGCATCAGGGTATTTCACCCGAGGCTCTGGCTGTGCCGGTGGTTCCGAGCCGACCAGTTGTGGATCTGGCACCAGCCCTTTAGCGCGGCGCACCCCGCCTATGCGCGGAATTTCGGGCGTAGAGGGGGCGGCAGGTTGCGGCGTATTATCAATCACCTCATCCGCATCCGGACCTGAAGAATCGCGCATCGCGGCAATGCGGGCCAGCAGCGAAGCCGTATCGGGCCGCGCCGAAGACGGGGAACCGGCTTGAACCTCGCCAGCTTCGGGCGGAAGTATCTCGATCTCGTCGCTTTCTGGGGCCGCTTCGGGCAGGGC
>WFUK01000440.1 GCA_015485015.1 Paracoccaceae bacterium
CAGCCCAGATGCAGCAAAGCCACCGCCTGCAGGGTCAAAAACACAAAGAGTATCACCACAATCATACTTGCACCCCCCGCCAATAGCCAACCGATACAAGCAAGCCAAGAACAAGAAAAATATAGAATTGTGGAAAGACAAAGGGCGCGCCAAGGCGAAGCGCGCCATAGAGCAGAAACAGGCCCGAAAAAGCAAAAAACTGGGCGGCAATGAGCGGGGCCGCCCCCATATCCCGCCCGATAGCGGCCAGGCCCAGCCAGATGGCGCTCAACACCATGATCGCGGTTATGGCATGCCATATCACCGATATAACCGCTTTAACATCGGTTGCCAGCCCGCTTTCCAATACCGGCTTGTGTATCGCGGGACCGCCCCCGATCACATGCGCGCCAATTGTCAGCACAGTCAGCGCCATTGCGGCCAAATACCAATAATTCATCCCACCCTCCATACGGTTTGGTATGGTTATACAGCTTGCATTCGACAAGTCAATACGCTACCGTATGGTATGCAGGGAAAACTTACCAAACTCGACTGGCTGCAAGCTGGATTTCGCGCCCTCACCGAACAAGGCCCGCAAGCCTTGAAGGCCGAGCCGCTGGCCAAATCCATCGGCGTTAGCAAAGGGTCTTTTTATTGGCATTTCAAAGATATACCCGATTTCAAAAGCGCCATGATCCAGCATTGGAAGCAGGCCGCCACCGCCGATGTCATTGCACAAATCGAAGCCGGCTCATCCAATCCGACCGAAAAAATCCTCGCTTTGGCCCATCATTCCACAGCCCTTCCCCGCGCAGAATATGGCGGCCCCGCAAGCGAATCCGCCATTCGGGACTGGGCCAGATTCGAGCCGGATATCGCCAAAATCATGGCTGAAATAGATGCGAAACGCCTCGCCTTTACCGCCTCGCTTTTCGAGGCCGCAGGGCAGGAAAAATCGCAGGCCAGCCAATCGGCCCGCCTGCTTTATAGCGCCTTGATCGGGTTGCAAATCCTCGCCCCCGCCAAGCTCGCCGCGCCGCAAAAGGAGCTTGCCGCGCTGGCCGCCCTTTTGCTTACACAGCCCTCGGCAGGCTAAGCTCCACATAATGCACCGCCAGCCGCACCGTGCCGGAAGCAAATGTGCCCGTATCGGGGCTGAGCAAAAGCGGCGTATCGGCATAATAGGTCTGGGGCTGGCCGCTTAGCCCCTTGGCCCAGGCATTCAACCCCAGCCCAAGCCCCGAGCCATAGCGGTTCACCGATCCCGCCACCCCGAGCTGCCAACTGGCCATTCCGGTGCCAGAAATCGCCGAGATCACCCGTCCGGTCACCCCGATCACCTGCGCACCATCCGGAATGATATTCACCGTGGTTGAGCTGGCACCGGCAGTGATCACATGGTCGATTTCCGCCACGCGAAAATGGGTGCCGGCCCCGCTCGCGGCCACAGCCACCGCGTCGGTTGTCCAATCCACACCATCATAAAGCAAAGCCTCACCGGTGCTTTCATCCCAGCCTCGCCAGCCAAGCTTGGGGGTGATAAACAGCCAGCCACCATTGGCCTGCACCGCCAGATTGCCATCTTGCCCGGCCCAATCGCCAGTTGCGGCCACGCCAATGCCGTAAGCCGTGCCATCCACCGCCACTGGCGGCACGGTGACATTGCGCGCCTTCAGCCGCATCTGCGCCACCGCATCCGCCAGCGCCAGCGCTTCGTTTACCGTCACATGCTTTTGCGCCTGTGCCGCATCCAGCAGCGGCATGCCAAAATTATATGTATTAGCCATTTATGGTTATCCTCGCATCGGGGCCAGCCCCATAGGTTGTTGATATTTGGGCGATATTCACATCAAACGGCATAACAGCCCCGTCCGCGCCCTGCATTGCCGCTGTATAGGTAAAGTTCGGCGCGCCCAGCGTTTCCTCGCGCAATACCGCCCCCGCCTTCACCACCCGCAGCCGATAAGCCTCGCTTTCTTCCCCAAGCGGCACCTCCGGCCCCGCCCAGCTGTCACCATCAATCCGCGTGCGGCGAACCCAGCTGATCGCCAGATCGCCCACACCTTCCGCCCGCAGATGCGCCGGTGCATAGGGCCGCAGGCCAACCCCGTCAAAACTCTCGATCAAATGCGCGTAGCGCGGGCTGTCATAGCCAAGCTTGGCCGGTCCAATGCGATAATGGCGCGGCAAGCCCCGCCTTGAGGTCGGCACATCAAGCTGCACCTGCGCCCCGTCCAGCAGCACAAAATCCGTGCCGCCATACCAGATATCAGGCATTATTCCGTCTGTGCCGGCCTGCCCGCGCAAAAGCCCCTTCAGGCGGTATTGATTGGGGGCCACCAGCTCGGCATCGCGAAATTGCAGCACCTCCCAATCGCCGCTCCCCATGCGCAGGGCCGCCAGATTGGCGCCGTTTAGCACCTCTAACTTGGAGCGCGATTGCAGCTCCCCGCCCGAGACCTTTACCAAAACCGAAGCCTCGCTCCAGCGCGCGGGCGTAGCCCATGGCAGATTTTCCAGAAATTCGCCCATCACCGCGCGCCGTAGCAGCACGCCATCCAGCCCGTAGCCCGCATCCTGCGGGGCCGAAAGCACAGCCATTTCGCCGGGCCACGGGATCGAGGTGATCACCACGGTAGGCGCGTGGGGCAGCTCGTCACCACGCAGCAAGGGCAGATCCATGATCTCGGCATAAACCGGACCCGCCGAAATCGGCACGCCCCGATCAAATATCCGGCCCTCGGCTAATACCGGCGCATAAATCCCCGGCTCGATCCTTGTCGCAGCAATCTTGCGCAGCCCGTAATCTTGCACAGAATCAAGACGATAACGGGTTTCAATCCCGCCATCCTCAAGCGAAACCACATCCCCCGCCGCCAGCGCCATCTGGCTGGGCGGCAACGAAAATTCCACCCTGTCCCGCGCGATCCGCGCTTCGGAAAGCCAGCGCGCCGCCACATTTTTCGCCTGCGCGCTCGAAAGCGCCAGTGGCAATTCCGAACGGCTTAACCGCGCCGTGCCTTCATCAGGAAAAGCCGCTTCCGCCGCCCCGCCTTGATAATCATTCATCGGCTCGATGAAGCCGAGGCGCACCTTGGCGGCGGTCTCGCTTTCGGGGTTTCGGGTCAGGCTGAGGGCGGGTTCATCGGCCTCGATGGCAAAATCATCCGCCCCGAGCGCCGCTTTGGAGCGCCCGTCAAATGTGCGAAACACGATCTCTCCATCGCGCTCGTAACTGCCAAAACCATAGGCCAGCATCATCGGTTGCAACCCCTGCTGCGCGGTTTCGTTTTGATCCAGCAGCGCGCCCGAAACCACGCCATACAGCGCCTCCGTATTCACCGCGCTCACCCCGCTTCGGGCGCAAATTTCGCGCACCACCCCATCCAGCGGGGCCGCCGTGATCCGGCCCGAGAGCCAATGCCCGCGCGCATAATTCGCCCCGTCTGACCAAACGCTGCTCCGCGAGGGGAAATCCGGCCAAGGCCGCGCATCCCATGCCCAGACATGGGCGCGGCTCATCTCCACCATCGGCGCGCCATATTCATCCGAAACCGGATTATGGGCCGCCTCTGCCCAAAAGCCATAAAGCGCGCGCAGATATTGCACCTGAATAAAATCATCCTGCCCGCCATGGCTGAAATACGGCACTTTGGATTCCGTCGATTTCGGGTCCAAAAACACATTCGGCTGGTTGGTGCCTTTATCAATCGCGGGGCAGCCGATTTCGGTAAACCAGATCGGCTTGCTCTGGGGGATCCAGTCGGTGTAATCCACATTCCGCACCCCGCCGATGCGGTTGCGATGGCCCCAGCGCCACCAGTTTTCAATATCCTTGAAGCGAAAAATCCAATCCTCGCCATAAGCGCCATCGGTAATCGGGCTGCGCACTTGCAAATCCCGCGCCTCCTGATTGGCGTAATACCAGTCATAGCCCTCGCCCCCGGCCACATTGGATTTCAGATAATCCAGATCATAAATCGAGCCATGGGCGGCATCGGCATGGACCTCGCCATCGCGCCAATCCGAAAGCGGCATATAGTTATCAATGCCGATAAAATCGATATTATCATCGGCCCAGAGCGCATCGAGATGGAACAGCACATCCCCCGAGCCATCTTGCGGATGATAGCCAAAATATTCCGACCAATCCGCCGCATAGCCGATTTTGGCGTCGGGCAAAATGCTGCGCACATCCGCCACCAGCGCCTTTAGGGCCATCACCACGGGAAAGGCCTCCGCCCCCGAACGCAGCTGCGTTAGCCCGCGCAATTCGGACCCGATGCAAAAAGATTCCACCCCGCCGGACAGCGCGCATAGATGCGCATAATGCAGGATAAAACGGCGATAAGACCACTCCGCAGGCCCGCTATAGCCCACCCCCACGCCCGCAGGGGTAAAATCACCCACCGCCGCCGTGCCAAAGAAAGCATCCACCTCCGCCTGCATTGCCGGTGTTTTATCCGGCGTGCCTGCCAGCCCCGGCGCAATCGAGGCGGTGATCCGCCCGCGCCACGGAAATACCGCCTGCTCGGCCCCGCCATAAGGGTCCGGTAAGCCATTGCCCGCCGGAATATCCATCAGCACAAAGGGGTAAAACATCACCGCCTTACCCTGAGCTTTGATCGCGGCAAGGCCTTGCAGCACGGATTGATCACAAGGCGTCCCGCCAAAAACCGGACGATCCTCGGCATCGCGGCTCATCAGCGCGGCAGAAGCCCGCGCAGCGCCGCTCACCTGCCACGGCATCGGGTCTCCATCCACCTGCGTCTGCTCCACCTTGGGCGCAATGCTGCAATCACCGCAGCGCAGATCATCGCCAAACCAGCTCACCACCAAAGACACGCTTTCGCAATTAGGCAAATCCCCCGCCATCTGCGCAAGGCTGACCTCGAGGTCCGTGCCGCCGGTCTCGTTATTCACATTGGCCGAGCGGTTCGCGCCCTTGCCCTCGGGATAATGCACCGGCTCGGTGGCCAAAGCATATTCACCCGAGCCGGGGATGAGCGCCACGGCCTTCACCTGATCCGCCACGCTATCCACCCGCGCACGGATCACCTCGAAATTAAACTGCGGCACCCGATTGCCAAATTGCGTCAGGTCCAGATCCTCAAACACCACATAAGCCACGCCGCGATAGGCGGGGGCATCCCCCTCTATCGCCACAATTGCGGGGTCCGGCATCTGGGATTCATCGCCGATATGCAACCGCCAGTTTATCTCGCTCATATCCAGCCGCTTGCCATCAGCCCAGATGCGGCCAACCCGCGTGATCTCGCCCTCGCATAGCGCAATCGCAAGGCTGACCGAATAGGAATATTCCTTCACCTTCGGTCCGCCCAGCCCCTTGCCACCGCTTTTGGTCACGTTCTCCTTAAACCGGCTGGCCCAGATCACCTGCCCACCAACCCTCATCGCGCCGTAAACCTGCGTCATGGGTCGGCCTTCCGCCGCATTTTGCAGGCGCAGCGTATCCAGCCGCCCTTGCTCCACCGGATCCGAGCCGCCAAGCAAGCCCTGATCGATGATATTCCCGATGGTGCCGCCAATCGCGCGGCCAATCACCGCCGCGCCAACCCCCAACACGGCGCCACCGATGGCCGAACCGATTGCGCCACCCACCGCCGCCAAAACTATCGTCGCCATGTCTAAGCTCTCCCCTCAGGAATTCTGAATTTGCCGGCAATGCGCCGCGCCCAAGCGGGCGTGAGCGGCGTTTCCACCACGCCGCGCCCCGAATAGGCATGAATTATTTTTTCGCCCCCCGCCCGATCATCCGACAGGATCGCCACATGCTTCACCACCCGTCGCCCCAGCCGAAACAGCAGAACATCGCCGGCTTTCGCCTCGGAAACCTCGATCATATGCCGCTTGGCGGCGGGCAAAAGCCGCTCCACCCCGTCGGTTTCGGAAAGGTCTGGCGAGTATGGCCCGGGGCGCTCCGGCTCCTCGCCGTGCAGCTCGCGCCAGATGCCGCGCAGCAGGCCAA
>WFUK01000441.1 GCA_015485015.1 Paracoccaceae bacterium
CTGGGCAGCCTTGAAACCGGCATGGCCGCCGAGGAAGACGGCTCCGGCGCTTCCGGCAAGCTCTCCATGGAGCAGCTTTTGACCGACCCTGACGAGGCCGCCGATTTTGTTGCCAAAACCAAGGTAGATGCGCTGGCCATCGCTTGCGGCACTTCCCACGGCGCCTACAAATTCACCAGCAAGCCCACGGGCGACACGCTGGCCATCAGCCAGATCGAAGCCATCCACGCCAAAATCCCGAATGTTCACCTTGTGATGCACGGCTCCTCATCCGTGCCGCAATACCTGCAAGACCTGATCAACGAGAACGGCGGCGAAATGGCGCAGACCTACGGCGTGCCGGTGGAAGAGATCGAGCGCGGCATCAAATCCGGTGTGCGCAAGGTGAATATCGACACCGATAACCGCATGGCGCTGACCGGCATGTTCCGCAAAGTGGCGAAGGATAACCCAACCGAATTTGACCCGCGCAAATTCATGATCCCCGCCATGGCCGAAATGGAAAAACTGGTTACCGACCGTTTCGAGCGCTTTGGCGCGGCGGGCAATGCGTCCAAAATCAAGGTTATCCCGCTGGATGACATGGCCAAGCGCTATGCGGATGGCTCGCTTTAAGCGAACGGGTTTTTGCACCCATAAAAAAGGAAGGGAGGGGCTATGGATCACGCAGATCGTTTTATCAACCTCTCCCTTTCCGACACGGATCTGGCGGCGGGCCATGTGCTGGCCGCCTATATCCTCACCCCCGCCGAGGGGCATGATTTCCTTACCACCATTGGCCAATTTGCCGCTGAAAGTGGCCGTGGCACACAGGTGCCGCTCACGACCGACGATGAGGCAGCCCGCGCGCTGGATGTGATCGCCTATCAGGCAGAGCCTTCCACCGGCCTTGTAAAGCTCGCCTTTCCGCTGGGCCTGTTTGATTTCAACCTGCTGGATGGCAAAGCCTCGATCACCGGATTTCTGAACCTGCTGGTGGGCAACACCCAAGGCATGGGCGAGATTGCGGCGGTAAAGCTGCACGATTTCCACCTGCCAAACACCTATCTCACCCGTTTTAAAGGTCCCAGCACCACCATCGCCAAGCATTGGCAGCATCTAGGGCGAGATCAGAGCGCTGGCGGCATGATTACCGGCGCCATCCTGAAGCCCAAGCTTGGCCTGCACCCCGAGGCGCTGGCGGAGGCGGCCTATCAATTCTGGCTGGGCGGCGACTTGGTGGAAAATGACCAGCCCCAAGGCAACCAGAGCTTTGCGCCCCTTAAAACCACCCTGCCCCTGATGGCAAAATCCTTGCTTCGCGCCCAGGATGAAACCGGAGAGGCCAAGATTTTCTCGGTGAATATCACCTGTGACGACCCCGCCGAAATGGATATGCGGGCCGAGCTGGCGCTTAGTGCCTTCAAGGCCAACCCCGAGAGCCTCGCCTTTCATGTCGATGCCTATCTGGCAGGGCCAATGGCGCTCACCCATGCCTGCCGCCGCCTGCGCCGGCATTTTATCAGCGCCCACCGCGCCGGCCATGCCGCCATCACCTCGGCGCGCTCAACTCGCGGCTATTCCGCCTTTGTGCTGACCAAAATCGCCCGCTTGCTCGGGGCTTCGGGCATCCATACCGGCACCATGGGTTTTGGCCGTATGGAAGGCGACGAGGCTGACCGCCCCATCGCCTGTATGATCGCGCAAGATCGCGCCAAGGGACCGTATTTCGAGCAGGACTGGCACGGCATGAACCGCTCGGCCGCGATTGTTTCGGGCGGCATCAATGCCCTGCGCCTGCCATCCTTCCTGCAAAATCTCGGCCATTCCGATTTTATCCTCGCCGCTGGTGGCGGGGCGTTTGGCCATATCGACGGCCCGACCGCAGGCGCGCTTTCCCTGCGCCAAGCCGAAGCCTGCTGGCTGGAGCGGGCCGATCCGTTTGACTTTGCAAAAGACCACCCAGAATTCGCCCGCGCCTTTCTCAGCTTCGAGGCAGACGCCGATATCATCCACCCCGGCTGGCGCGCTGCGCTTGGCCAAGCCTAACCAACAGTGAGGACCCATCATGGACCGTTCTATTAAAATCGCCCCGTCGATCCTATCGGCAGATTTCGCCAATTTCGGACAAGAGATCCGCGCCATCGAGGATCAGGGCTGCGACTGGGTGCATGTGGATGTAATGGACGGCCATTTTGTGCCAAACCTGACCTTTGGTCCCCCCGCCGTGGCCGCTTTTCGCCCGCATGTAAAAACCGTGATGGATGTGCATCTGATGATCGCGCCGGTGGACCAATATATCGAGGCTTATGCCAAAGCGGGGGCGGATATTATTTCGGCCCATCTGGAAGCCACCACCCATCCGCACCGCACGCTTCAAGCGATTCGCAATGCAGGGGCCAAGGCCGGCCTTGCTCTCAACCCCGGCACGGGGATTGGCGATATCGAATATCTGCTCGATATGGTGGATATGTTTGTGATCATGACCGTAAACCCCGGTTTTGGCGGGCAAAAATTCATCCATAGCCAGATCGAAAAGGTGAAAAACCTGCGCGCCATGATCGGCGACCGCCCGATCCATATCGAAATCGACGGCGGGATTACCCCCGAAACCGCGCCTTTGATGGCGGCGGCCGGTGCCGATGTTCTGGTCGCGGGTTCCGCCGTATTTAACGGTGGCACGGTAGACACCCCCGAGATCTATGGCCGCAATATCAAAGCCATCCGCGACGCCGCCGAAGCCGCGCGCTAAGCCCCTCCCTGACCTCAAAAAAGGCCATACCTATGACCAAATCCGTAGTATTCGACCTCGACGGCACGCTGATCCACAGCGCGCCGGATCTGCAAGCCGCCGCCAACAAAATGCTGGCCGACGAGGGCCTCGCCCCGCTGGAAATGGCCACCATCGAGAGCTTCATCGGCAATGGCGTGCCCAAGCTGGTGGAGCGCTGCCTGCGGGTTTATGATCGCCCGCTCACCGAGGCCGCCGTGGACCGGATGCGCGAATATTACGACGCCGACCCCTATACCCTGACCGAACCTTACGCGGGTGTGGTGGACTGCCTCAAGGCCCTCAAAGCCGACGGAATCAAGCTATCGGTTTGCACCAACAAGCCGCTGGCCCCGGCGCTGACCATTCTGGACGGGCTGGAGCTGACGCAATATTTTGATGTGGTGGTTGGCGGCGACACCTATTCCACCCATAAGCCAGACCCGCAACCGCTGCTTGGCTGCATGGACAAGATGGGGGCCGAGATGGCCAACACCATTTATGTTGGCGATAGCGAGACCGACGCGCTCACGGCCAAAAATGCCGACATGACCTTTGCGCTGTTTTCCGGCGGCTATCGCAAAACCCCTGTTGAAGAGCTGCGCCACCACTTCCTGTTTGACGATTTCGCGGCGCTGACGCCCTATTTGAAAGGATAGATCATGCCAATCAAAGCCCTTATTTTTGATGTAGACGGCACCTTGGCCGAAACCGAAGAAGCCCATCGGCAAGCGTTTAACGACACGTTCAAAGCCAATGGCATAGACTGGAATTGGGACGTGCCGATGTATGGTATGCTGCTCAAAACCACGGGCGGCAAGGAGCGGATGCAGGAATATCAGCAGGCCCACCGCGCCGATGAGCCGCAAATGGACTGGGAAAAGATCAAAGCCCTGCACGCGCAAAAAACCGAGCGCTATGTGGAAATCCTGTCCGATGGCGGCCTGCCGCTGCGCGAAGGGGTGGCAGACCTGATTGATCGCGCCGCCAAAGCCGGCCTGCGCCTTGCCATCGCCACCACCACCAGCCGGCCCAATGTCGATGCGCTTACCGCCTGCTGCTGGGGCAAAACCCCAGAGGAGATATTCGAAGTTGTGGCCACAGGCGAGCAGGTAAAGGCCAAAAAGCCCGCGCCGGACCTGTTTGAGCTGGCACTATCGGGGCTGGGCCTGCCGCCCGAAGATTGCCTCGCCTTCGAGGATTCCCGCAATGGCGTTTTGTCGGCGGTTGGCGCCGGTTTGCAAACCATCGTCACCCCCGGACGCTACACCGCCGAGGATGATTTCACCGGCGCAGCGCAGGTGATCCCCAGCCTCAAAGGCTTTCCGGTATAGTCGGATAA
>WFUK01000442.1 GCA_015485015.1 Paracoccaceae bacterium
CAGCCGATCAGGGCCGATGCCGACATTGGGGTCCACCCGTGGCGGGGTGCCGATATCGACCTCGGGCTTGCCCACCACCATCGGGCGACAGTTAAAATAGCGATCCGCCAGCACGCGCAGATTATAAACCACGCGCGGCACGGTAGAGGAAATGATAACGGCGTTAATCTCGGCCTCGATCCCGCCATGCTTCATCAGATGCTCGAACCAGACAAAATATTCATCCGCCGTGCGGGTATGATCGCTGGAGCAGCGAAACTCGGCGACGAATTTCTCGCCGTTATGCACGGCGAAAACCGCGTTGGTATTGCCTACATCAATGGCGAGCAGCATGTGCAGCCCCTTTCAGAAAAACACCTCGGCGGCGGGCAAAACGCGCGGGCCATCGGCCATTTGCAGCACCAGCGCGCCGGTTTCGTCTATGGTTTTGAATGTGCCGGAAAGCGTGGCTTGAGGCAAGCGCGCATGGATCACTTCGCCGATACGGGCGGCTTTCCCCAGCCACGCCTCGCGGATGGGGGCAAAGCCATAGGCGCGCATCTGGCGCTCGTATTTCAGAAAGGCATTGGCCAGCAACTCAAGAAAATCTTCGGCGGATGGCGGGGTGTGCAGCAGCTCATGCAGGGAAACGGGGGCAAGCGCATGCTCTGGCAGGTCCGCCGGATGCGGCGCGGCCAAAAGGTTCACCCCCACGCCCACCACAATCGCGCCTTGGCTGGAGGCCAGCAATATCCCCGCCAGCTTGCGCCCCTGCACCAGCACGTCATTGGGCCATTTTAGCGAGACATCCGAGACACCAAGCCCGTCAAGCACCTCATAAAGCGCCAGCGCCGCCACAAAGGAGCGCTGCGCCAAGGCGGGCAGCGGCTCTTTTGAGTGCATCAAGAGCGAGGCGGCAAAATTGCCCTTGGGCATCTCCCAACGCTTGCCGCGCCGGCCCACACCCGCAGGCTGGGCATGGGTGAGGATCCACATATCCCCCTGCCCTACACGGCGCAAAGCTTCGGCATTGGTGCTATCCACCGTTTCAAGGACAAGCCGCCCCAACTCGGGTGGCCAGCCCATCTAGCCGAGCAGCGCCGCTGCGGCATTGGCAGCGAAGCCTTCAACCCCGAACAGATTGACAATCCCGAAGATCAGCGCCGCCGCCGAGGCGGTAAGCAGCCCCATATGCAGCATGGGCATTTTGCCGTTCAGCGCCTCGCTGGCTTCGCCAAAATACATCAGGAATATGATGCGCAGGTAATAATAGGCCGAGATCACCGAGGCCAATACCCCCGCAATCGCCAGCCAAGCGAGGCCCGCATCATAAGCGGCCTGCAGCACATAAAGCTTGGCGAAAAACCCGACCAGCGGCGGAATGCCCGCCAAGCTGAACATCAGGATCATCAGCGCCAGCGCCCGCCCGGGGGCGACGCGGCTATAAAGGCTGAGGGCGGAAATGTCGGTCACCGGACGGCCATCTTTTTCCATATTGAGGATAAAGGCAAAAACCCCCACATTAGTAGCGACATATACCACCATATAGATCAGCATATTTTGCACGCCAAGCGCCGTGCCAGCCGCCAGGCCCATAAGCGCAAAGCCCATATGCCCGATCGAGGAATAGGCCATCAGGCGCTTGATATTGGTTTGTCCGATTGCCGCAATCGCGCCGACATACATCGAAAGCAGCGAAAATAGCACCAGAATTTGCTGCCAATCCGAGATCACGCCGCCAAAAGCATCAAACAGGATGCGGGTAATCATCGCCGCCGCCGCCACCTTGGGCGCGGTGGCAAAAAGCGCGGTTACCGGTGTGGGCGAGCCTTCATAAACATCGGGGGTCCACATATGAAACGGCGCGGCCGACACCTTGAAAGACATGCCCGAAACGATGAAGACCAAGCCGACAAGCGCGCCAATCGGCAGGCCCTCGGTGGCGATTACATCGGTGATCGACTGGAATTCCATCGCGCCGGTATAGCCATAAACCAACGACATACCATAAAGCAGCAAGCCCGAAGACAGCGCGCCCAGCACAAAATATTTCAGGCCCGCTTCAGAGGATCGCAGGGAATCCCGATTAAACGCCGCGATGACATAAAGCGCCAGCGATTGCAGCTCCAGCCCCATATAAAGCGACATCAGATTGCCCGCCGAAACCATCATCATCATCCCGACCATGGCCAAAGCCACCAGCACCGGAAACTCGAATTTCATCAGCTTGGCCCGCTCGAGATACTCCTTGGAGAGCAGCAAAACCGCCGCACCGGACCAGAGCATGGTGATCTTGGCAAAGCGCCCGAAAGCATCATCGACAAACATACCGCCAAAGGCCGTATCGCTGCCGCGCCCCGTAAGGGCGATCCAGCCGCCAACAACGAAAAACAGCAGCGCCACCGCCCAAAGCGCCTCGGCCCCGCGCTCACGCTGGCTATAAACGCCCCACATCAGAATGGCCATCGCGGCACCCGCGATGATCAGCTCGGGCAGGATTGTATTAATATCGTTACCTATCATGGTCTTACCCGCCTACTGCGAAGCAAGGGCGGGGGCTGCATTGATCAGCCCTGCCGTTGCATCATTAAAGTTCGAAACCAGCGCATCGACGCTCGGGCCGATGATATCCAGCACAAAGCCTGGATAAATCCCCAAAATCAGCGTGCCCAGCACCAAAGGCGCAAACAGGATCCGCTCGCGCGTGCTAACATCCTTGATCCCTTGCAGGCTTTGCTTGATCAGATCGCCAAAGGCCACCCGACGATAAAGCCAAAGCGCATAAGCCGCCGAAAGGATAACCCCCGTGGTCGCGCCCGCTGCGGCCCATGTATTGGCTTGAAACGCGCCGGTCAGGGTCAGGAATTCTCCGACAAAGCCCGAGGTGCCGGGCAGCCCGACATTGGCCATGGTGAAGAACATAAACATCAAAGCATAGACCGGCATCCGCACCGCCAAGCCGCCATAAGCTTCGATCTCGCGGGTGTGCATACGATCATAAATCACGCCAACGCCCATAAACAGCGCGCCCGAGATAAAGCCGTGGCTGATCATCTGGAAAATCGCGCCATCCAGCCCTTGTTTGTTAAAGCTGAAGATCCCGAGGGTGACAAAGCCCATATGCGCCACCGAGGAATAGGCGATCAGCTTTTTCATATCGGTCTGCACCAGCGCCACCAGCGAGGTATAGATAATCGCGATCACCGAAAGCCAGAATATAAAATCCTGCATGATGAAACTGCCAACCGGAAACATCGGTAGCGAAAACCGCAAGAAACCATAGCCGCCAAGCTTCAGCAGGATCGCCGCCAGCACAATGGAGCCTGCTGTCGGGGCCTGAACATGCGCGTCGGGCAGCCATGTGTGCAGCGGCCACATCGGCAGCTTCACCGCAAAGCTGGCGAAAAACGCCAAGAACATCAGGGTTTGCGCGCCGCCCACAATACTGACGCCCAGCAGGGTGAAGGTGTCGGAGCTGAAGGTATGCTTCATCAAGGTCGGAATATCGGTGGTGCCGGCATCATACCACATCGCAATCATGGCGATCAGCATCAAAACCGAGCCAAGCAGCGTATAGAGGAAGAATTTGAACGAGGCATAAACCCGGTCTTTGCCGCCCCAGATGCCGATAATCAGGAACATCGGGATAAGCCCCGCCTCGAAAAACACATAAAACAGGATCAGATCGAGCGACATGAATACCCCGAGCATCAGGGTCTCCAGGATCAAAAACGCGACCATATATTCCTTGACCCGTTTGTCGACATTCCAGCTGGCCCCGATCACAATCGGCATCAAAAATGTGGTCAGCATCACAAACAGAATCGAAATCCCGTCCACCCCCATTTTATAGGTCAGACCGGCGATCCAAGAGCGCTCCTCGACCATTTGGAAATCGGGGTTTGAGGCGTCAAACTGGCCCAATATGAACAAGCTGACGAGAAAGGTAACGATGGTAACCCCCAAGGCCACCCATTTGGCATTGCGCACGGCCATTTCATCATCGCCGCGCAAAAACACCAGCAATACCGCCGCGCCGAGCAGGGGGAGAAACGTAACCAGAGAGAGTAGGCTATCCATTTTAGAGTGTCCCTCGTGTAAATATAAACCAAGTGATCAACACGCCGATCCCGAGGATCATGGCAAGCGCATAGGTGAAGACATAGCCCGATTGCCAGCGCCCCGCGAGGCGGGTGAGCCACGGGATGATCCCCATGGCCAGCCCGTTCAAGGCACCATCAATCACTTTGCCATCGCCTTTTTTCCAAAAGAAATTGCCCAGCTTCATCGCGGGTTTGATGATGGTTGCGTTATATAGCTCGTCAAAATACCACTTGTTGAGCAGGAATTGATACAGCCCCTGATTTCGCTTGGCCAAAGCCGCCGGCATAGCGGGCCGCGCCACATAAAACAGATAGGCGGTCAAAAATCCGATGATCATGGCCACGAAGGGCGATATCTTGACCCATTTCGGCACCTCATGCGCCGCTTCGATCACGCCGTTTTGCGCCCCGAGAAACACAGATTCGCCAAACCATTCAAACACTTCCTCGCCAAAAAACACCCCCTTGCCCAGCACACCGGCCAGCACCGCGCCCAGCGATAATACCGCCAGCGGCACCAGCATCACCATCGGGGATTCATGGGCGTGATCATGGGTATGCTGATCGCCCTTGGGCGCGCCATAAAACGTCATGAACATCAAGCGCCAGCTGTAAAACGAGGTCATCATCGCCGCGATCACCAGCATCCAGAAGGCATAAGACCCAACGGCCGTGCCTGCGGCGTAGGTTACCTCGACAATCGCGTCTTTCGAGAAAAACCCGGCAAAGCCGACAAAAGTAAGCGGGATGCCGACGCCGGTAATGGCCAAGGTGCCGATCATCATCGCCCAGAAGGTTTTGGGGATTTTATGGCGCAAGCCGCCGTAATTCCGCATATCCTGCTCGTGGTGCATCGCGGTAATCACCGAACCCGCCCCAAGGAACAAAAGCGCCTTGAAAAACGCGTGGGTGAACAGATGAAACATCGCCACCTGATAAGCGCCAACGCCTGCAGCGGCAAACATATAGCCAAGCTGCGACATGGTAGAATAGGCGATCACCCGCTTGATATCGTTTTGCACCAGCGCAATCGTGGCGGCGACAAAGGCCGTGCTGGCCCCGATGATGGTGACAAATACCAGCGTGCCCGGCGCGAATTCAAACAAGGGCGACATCCGCGCCACAAGGAAAACACCGGCGGTAACCATGGTCGCGGCATGGATCAGGGCCGAAACCGGCGTTGGCCCTTCCATCGCGTCCGGCAGCCATGTGTGCAGGAATAGCTGCGCCGATTTCCCCATCGCGCCGATAAACAGCAATAACGTGATGATCCCGACCGCATTCAGCTCCATCCCGAGAAAGCTGAAACGCTCCATCGAAAGCTCTTGGCCTTTTTCAAAGATAATCTCGAAGCTGATGCTATCGGTCATATAAAACAGGGCGAATATCCCGAGCGCAAAGCCGAAATCGCCGACGCGATTAACCACAAACGCCTTGATCGCCGCCGCATTGGCGCTTGGCTTTTTATAGTAAAAACCAATGAGCAAATATGAAGCCACGCCCACGCCTTCCCAGCCAAAGAACATCTGGAGAAGGTTGTCCGAGGTGACCAGCATCAGCATGGCGAAGGTGAAGAAGCTCAGATAGGCAAAAAAGCGGGCCTTGTAGCTCTCGCCCTCATTCCATTGCGGATCATCTTCCATATAGCCCAGCGAATAGGTATGCACGAGGGCCGAAACCGTGGTCACCACCACCAGCATGATCTGCGTCAGACGATCCATCCGGATGGACCAATCGACATTGAGCGAGCCGCTTTCGACCCAGCGCAAAATGGTGATGGTTTCGGCTTCCTCGAAGCTTTCGAAAAACACGATCCATGAAAGCACCGCCGCCAAAACCAGCAAACCCGTGGTCAGGAATTGCGCCCCGCGCTCACCGACAATGCGCCAGCCAAAACCGGCGATAAGCGCGCCGATCAACGGGGCGAATAGAATAATTTCCGGCATCTCTCTACCCCTTCATCACGTTGACATCAGACACATCAATCGAGCCACGGTTGCGATAAAATACCACCAGAATGGCCAAACCGATCGCCGCCTCTGCCGCCGCTACGGTGAGGATAAACAGGGTGAATATCTGCCCCGCGAGATCGCCCATAAAGCTGGAAAACGCCACCATGTTGATGTTGACCGCCA
This sequence comes from Paracoccaceae bacterium, assembly GCA_015485015.1. Classification (GTDB taxonomy): domain Bacteria; phylum Pseudomonadota; class Alphaproteobacteria; order Rhodobacterales; family Rhodobacteraceae; genus UBA3077. The sequence goes on from WFUK01000442.1 coordinate 6,218, forward strand.
AAAGCATCAGCTCGATCGACATCAGAATGACGATAATATTTTTCCGGTTCAGAAAAATCCCGAAGATCCCGATCACAAATAGCATCGCTGCCACGGTCAGATAGTGTTCAATGCCTATGCTCATAGCCCCTGCCCCGGTTTTACATCAATCATTTCAACGGCCTTATCGGCGTCGCGGTAAATTTGCTCAACGATATCCTGCCGCTTCACGTCTTTTCTGTGCCGCATCGTCAGCACAATCGCGCCAATCATCGCCACCAGCAAAACCAGCCCCGCCGCCTGGAACAGATATACATATTGGGTATAAAGGATGCTGCCGATCGCCACGGTATTTTGCATCTCGTCCAGCGCAGGCGTGATCGCGGCGCGCATATCGGGCGCGCTATCGGCCACCACCCAAGCGCTGGTGGCGATCACCAGCTCCACCAAAATCACCAGCCCGATCAGGCTGCCGATGCGCACATATTTTGACATGCCCGATTTCAGCTCGGTGAAATCCACATCCAGCATCATCACCACAAACAAAAACAGCACCGCCACCGCGCCCACATAGACGATCACCAAAAGCATCGCCACAAATTCGGCCCCGAGGATTACAAAAAGCCCCGCCGCGCTGAAGAAGGTCAGGATCAGCCAGAGAACAGCATGCACAGGGTTGCGCGATAGCACCACCATCAGGGCCGCCACCACCGCCACCGCGGAAAACAGATAAAAAGCAAGGGTCGCTATGACCATCGTAATATTCCTTTCAAATCCCTAGCGATAAGGGGCGTCTAGCTGGATATTCATGGCGATCTCCGCCTCCCAGCGCGCGCCGTTTTCCAACAGCTTTTCCTTGTCATAGAAAAGCTCCTCGCGGGTTTCGGTCGCATATTCAAAATTCGGGCCTTCGACAATCGCATCCACCGGACAGGCCTCTTGGCAAAAGCCGCAGAAGATGCATTTGGTCATGTCAATATCATAGCGCGTGGTGCGGCGAGAGCCATCCTCGCGCGGCTCGGCATCAATCGTGATCGCCTGCGCCGGGCAGATCGCCTCGCAAAGCTTGCAGGCAATGCAGCGCTCCTCGCCGTTAGGATAGCGGCGCAGGGCATGCTCGCCGCGAAAGCGCGGGGAAAGCGGGCCTTTTTCATGCGGGTAGTTCAGCGTGGCTTTCGGGCGCATGAAATATTTCATCCCCGTGCCAAAAGCGCTGACAAAATCCCACAGCAAAAACCGCTTGATGACTTTATTTACGGTTACAGTCATATCAGCCCCCTACCGCCCAGCGGATATAGAACCCGCCGAACCATTCAAATTGCGCAGCCGCCGCCACAAATACCACCCAGCCGAGCGACATCGGCAGGAATACCTTCCAGCCAAGACGCATCAATTGATCATAGCGGTAGCGCGGCACCAAGGCCTTGGCCATGGCAAACATAAAGAACCAGAACGCCATTTTCAGGATCAGCCACCAGATACCGTCAGGCAACCAGCTAACCGG
>WFUK01000443.1 GCA_015485015.1 Paracoccaceae bacterium
CGGCTTTCCAGCCTTTATCCGCCAGCGCCAGCATGAAGGGCATGGTGGCATTGCCAAGCGCCAGCGTGGCGGTGCGGGCCACAGCCCCCGGCATATTGGCAACGCAATAATGCATGATGCCGTCCACCTCGTAAATCGGGTCATCATGGGTGGTGGCGTGCGAGGTTTCAAAACAGCCGCCTTGGTCAATGGCCACATCCACCAGCGCCGCGCCGGGCTTCATGGTGCCGAGCATCTCGCGGCTCACCAGCTTGGGGGCCGCCGCGCCCGGGATCAGCACCGCGCCAATTACCATATCAGCTTCCGCCACCAGTTCGGCCAAGTTCCCCTTGGAGGCATAGCGGGTTTTGAATACGCCGCCAAACACATCATCCAGATAGCGCATGCGGGGCAGTGACATATCCAGCACCGTCACATCCGCCCCCATGCCCGCCGCGATTTTGGCCGCATGGGTGCCAACAACCCCGCCGCCAATTACCGCCACCTTGGCTGGCTCCACCCCCGGCACGCCGCCCATCAGCACGCCGCGCCCGCCATTGGCTTTTTGCAGGGTCCACGCGCCCATTTGCGGCGCAAGGCGGCCCGCCACTTCGGACATCGGGGCCAGCAAGGGCAGAGCGCCCATACGGTCGGTCACGGTTTCATAAGCAATCGCGGTCACGCCGCTTTTCAGCAGATCTTCGGTTTGGGCGCGATCGGCGGCGAGGTGCAGATAGGTGAACAAAATCTGCCCTTCGCGCAGCTGCGCCCGCTCATTGGCTTGCGGTTCTTTGACCTTCACCACCATATCGGCGCTGGCAAAAATCTCTTCGGCGGTATCAACGATGCGCGCCCCCGCTGCGATATAATCCGCATCGGTAAACCCCGCGCCGATGCCGCCGTTTTTCTCGATAATCACCGAATGGCCATGATGCACAGCTTCCTGCGCGGCGGCGGGGGTGAGGCCGATGCGATATTCCTGGTTTTTAATCTCTTTTGGGCAGCCGATCAACATCTGGGAATCTCCTTTAAGGGCGTTGCAATGCTAAGCCCCTTTTGCGCGCCTTAATTCCGAATTGCTTTGCAAATATCTATTGTGCAGTGCCGTAATATCGGGATACCCTGCGACAAAATGGCCGATAATTAGAGGATTATTGCAATGTCGAGAATGGATGCGCTGGATATCAAGCTTTTGAAGGCGTTGCAAAAGGACGGGCGGATGTCGAATGCCGATCTGGCGGAAAGCGTGGCGCTATCGCCTTCGGCCTGCCATCGCCGTGTGCAGCGGCTGGAGCGCGAGGGGGTGATCCGCAATTATGTGGCGCTGCTCAATCCGCGCGCGGTGGATCGCCGCGCCACGGTTTTTGTCGAGATCACGCTCACGGGGCAGGCGGATGAAATACTGGAGGCGTTCGAGCGGCAAGTGGCGCTGATCCCCGATGTGCTGGAATGCCATTTGATGGCGGGGGCGGCGGATTATCTGCTAAAGGTGGTGGCGCAGGATACCGATGATTTTGCCCGTATTCACAAGCAATATCCGGCGCGGCTGCCGGGGGTGGCGCAAATGCAAAGCAGCTTTGCCCTGCGCACGGTGTTCAAAACAACGGCGCTGCCCCTATAGGGCCGCGCCGCGTTTATGGTCTTATAAAATCAAGCGTTGGAAAGGCGCTCGGCCACGTTTTCCCAGTTCACCAGATTATCAAGGAAATTGGTGAGGTATTTCGGGCGGGCATTGCGGAAATCGATGTAATAGGAATGCTCCCACACATCGCAGCCCAAAAGCGCGGTTTGATTAAAGCAGAGCGGGTTCACACCGTTTTCGGTTTTGGTTACCTTTAGCGTGCCGTCGGCTTCTGCCACCAGCCATGCCCAGCCCGAGCCAAACTGGCCAGCCCCAGCCGCACAAAACTGCGATTTGAATTCGTCAACCGAGCCAAAGGCATCCACAATCCGGCTTTCCAGCTCGGAAGGCATGGCGCGGCCATTTGGTCCCATCATTTCCCAGAATTGCGCGTGGTTCCAATGCTGCGACGCATTGTTAAAGATGCCGTTTTGCGCCACAGAGCCGGCAGCATAGGTGCCTTTTACGATCTCTTCCAGCGATTTGCCTTCCCACTCGGTGCCGGCAATCAGGTTGTTGCCATTGGTCACATAAGCATTGTGGTGCAGATCATGGTGGTATTCCATGGTCTCTTTAGACATGCCGCCCGCAGCCAGCGCATCATGGGCATAAGGAAGATCAGGTAGTGTAAAAGCCATGTTGGCCCCCTCTTTATTGATTATTTCGGTTTTCGCGCGGGGTGGCCGCGCTCCCGCTCCGAATACACGACTTTTTCCCTTGGGTAAATGCGGCAAAGAAAAGTTTTTGTGACGAGGTGGGAAATTGGTGTTAGCGATGGGGGAATAATTTCAGGAATCATCGATGAATAATGCAAGCGACAACCTTCGGGGGGCGGTCTTTATGATGCTCTCTATGGCGGGATATGTGATCAATGACACGCTGATGAAGCTGGTCTCCAGCGACATCGCGCTGGCGCAGGGGGTGTTTGTGCGCGGGCTGGTGGCCAGCGCGCTTTTGGGGGCTTTTGCGGCCTATAAAGGCCAGCTTTTGCATCGCGCCAGCGGGCCGGAGATGAAGATCATCCTGTGGCGCGCCTTTGCCGAAATCGCTGCCACCTATTGCTATTTGACCGCGCTATTTAACATGCCGCTGGCCAGCATTACCGCGATCATGCAATCCCTGCCGCTGGCGGTCACGCTCGCGGGCTCGCTCTTTTTGCGCCATAAGGTGGGCTGGCGGCGCTATCTGGCGATTATGGTCGGTTTTTCGGGTGTTTTGATTATCATCCGCCCCGGCGGGGAGGGCTTTAATGCTTTTGCGCTCTGGGGTTTGGCGGCTGTGGGGTTTGTCACCTTGCGGGATATTATGGCCGCGAAGCTGCACGCTCGCACCCCGTCGATATTTGCGGCGCTTTTCACCGCGGTGGGGGTGACGCTGGTGGCAGGTGTGGCCACGATATTTGAGCCTTGGCAGCCGGTATCCAGTGCCAGCTTTGCTCTGCTGGCTTCGGCGGCAGGGTTTATTTTAGTGGGTTATGTCACCTCGATCACCGCCATGCGCTATGGGGAAATCGCCTTTGTTTCGCCGTTTCGCTACACGGTGATGATCTGGGCTTTGCTTATCGGGATATTCATATTCGGCGATTATCCCGACGGGTGGACCATGATCGGCATGACCATTGTGATCGGGACCGGCATTTTCACCTTTTATCGGGAGCAGCGATTAAGGCGTTAAGGCCTCCTTAAAGCGGAATCGGGCGCTGCTCCTCGATCGCCTCCATGGCAAAATACGAGGTCACCGAATCCAGCTCCACCTTTTCGATCAGCCGCTGATACACCGCGTCATAGCCCGCCATATCATGGGCCACGACCTTCAGCATATAATCGTAATCCCCGCCAATGCGGAAAAAATCCACCACCTCGGGCAGGTTGGATACATGGCGGCGAAACAGCGTCAGCCAGTCTGCCGAGTGATGCCGCGTGCGGATCAGCACAAATACCACCAAGCCCAGCCCGAGCTTTTCGCGATCCAGCCGCACAGTGGTGCCGCTGATGATCCCGCGCTCGCGCAGCGCCTTTAGTCGCCGCCAGCAGGCATTTTGCGAAAGCCCGACCCGCTCGGCCAGATCGCGCTGGGAAAGCGAGGCATCTTTTTGCAGTGCGACAAGGATGAGTTTGTCAATTTGATCTGGCGAATGGCTCATGGTGGGGTCATTTGACACAAAATATACTGGAACTGCAATGAAAAAGGGGAAGTTTTCTCCCTTTCTTTGGGTCATCATGTAAAAAACACAGGAGATACCGATGCTAAAAGCCTTTCGCGCCAGTCTGGAAAGCGCAGACCCGATTGCCACCATCCGCCAGGGCCTGATCGGCGAGGGGCTGCGATTCCCCGGCCGCTATGGCGATGTGCCGCTGGTTTATGCCGATTATGTCGCCTCGGGCCGCGCCCTGAAGCAGGTGGAGGCATTTATGCTGGAAAAGGTGCTGCCGTTTTACGCCAACCCCCATACCGAAGCCTCGTTTTGCGGTGCTTATGTTAATCGCTTGCGCGAGGAAGCGCGGCAGGAAATCGCCTCGTTGACCCATGCCGAGGATTGCTCGGTGATCTTTACCGGCGGCGGGGCCACGGCGGGGCTAAACCGGCTGGTCGGGCTGCTCGGGGTGGAAGAAGCGCAAAATCCGGTGGTGATCCTTGGTCCCTATGAGCATCATTCCAACCTGCTGCCATGGCGCGAAAGCAAGGCCAAGGTGATCGAAATTCCCGAGGGCGAAGGCAGCGGGCCGGACCTTGCGATCCTTGAAACCACCCTGAAAGAACATCAGGATTCCGATCTGCTGATCTGTAGCTTTTCGGCGGCTTCGAATGTCACGGGTATCCTGACGGATGCCGAAGCGGTGTCGCGCGTGGTCAAGCGCTATGGCGGGGTTAGCGTGTGGGATTATGCTGGCGGCGCGCCCTATCTCTCGATTGATATGGCCACGGGCAGCGAAATGGAAAAAGACGTGGTGGTGGCTTCGACCCATAAATTTGTTGGCGGGCCGGGTGGCTCGGGGGTTTTGATCATCCGGGAATCTGTGGTGCGCCGCCAAACCCCGACCCAGCCCGGCGGTGGCACTGTGAGCTTTGTATCGCCTTGGGGCCATGATTATCGCAAGGATGTAATCTCGCGGGAGGAGGCGGGCACGCCAAATCTGGTCGGGGATATCCGCGCCGCGCTGGCGTTTATTGTGAAAGACGTGATCGGCCAAGCGCGGATTGATGCGCGCGAGCAGGCGCTGAACGAATTGGCGATGGCGGAGCTGTCGGGGCTGGATAACCTGACCATTCTGGGGGCCGAGCATCCGCACCGCTTGCCGATTTACTCGATGCTGATCCGCGATGGTGCGGGCAATATTAACAATAGCGAGCAGATCACCCGCGATTTAAGCGAGCTATATGGCATTCAGGCCCGTGGCGGCTGCGCCTGTGCGGGGCCATACGGGCATCGGCTGCTGGAGGTGGACGAGGAAAATTCGGCGGATCTGCGCTGTCAGATCCTGGCGGGGCATGACGAGGTGAAGCCCGGCTGGGTGCGGCTGAATTTCAGCTATCTGATGGATGACGAAACCGCGCGCTATATCCTGCTGAGCCTGCGCGAGCTGGTGCAGAAATACGCGCAAAAAGCGGCTTAAGCCAAGGCCGCAGGCAGGCGCGGCTTCACCGGCTGGCCCTGGGGGGTGCTTAAAAACGCATCCTCCCAATTGGCC
>WFUK01000444.1 GCA_015485015.1 Paracoccaceae bacterium
AGATGTGTATAAGAGACAGACCGCGATGGGCGGTGTGACGGTGAAGACCAAGGACGGCGCGAGCTATACCGGCTCGCACCTGTTGATGGCGGTGGGGCGCAAGGCCAATGTTGCCAGCCTTGATCTTGAAAAGGCCGATATCAAATATGACCGTCCGGGCATCACCGTGGGGGCCAATTTGAAGACCTCGAACCGCCGCGTATATGCGATTGGCGATGTGGCGGGGGGGCTGCAATTCACCCATATGGCGGGCTATCAGGCGGGGGTGGTGATCCGCTCGGCGCTGTTTGGCCTGCCCGCGAAATCCAGCGATGCCCATATTCCGTGGGCGACCTATACCGATCCCGAAATGGCGCAAGTCGGCCTGACCGAGGCGCAGGCCAAGGCAAAGCACGGCGACCGCGTCGAGGTGCTGCGGTTTGATTTTGCCGGGAATGACCGCGCGCGGGCAGAGCTGAATACCACGGGGCTGATCAAGGTGATGGTGGTCAAGGGCCGGCCCGTCGGGGCGTCTATTGTCGGGGCGCAGGCGGGGGAGCTTATTCAGGTCTGGGCTTTGGTGATTGCCAACAAGCTGAAAATCGGTGCGGTGGCGGCGATGGTCTCGCCCTACCCAACCATGGGCGAAATCAATAAGCGGGTGGCGGGGGCCTATTATACCCCGCGCCTGTTCGATAATCCGCGACTAAAACGCATGGTGCGTTTGGTGCAGCGATTCTGGTAGCTTGTAACGATCATGGCGAACGCTTAGTTTAGCCTTACTCCAACGCGGGATGTATATGTTTTTCAGAACCCTCTCAGGCCGGTTTTTGACCCTGACCATCATCTTTGTGATGCTGGCCGAGGTGTTTATCTTTGTGCCCTCTGTGGCGCGGTTTCGCATGGATTATTTGCAGCAGCGCCTGGAGCTGGCGCAGCTGGCCTCGCTGGCGCTTCTGGCCACCCCCAATGATATGGTCACCCCCGAGCTGGCTGACGAGCTATTGAGCAATGCCGAGGTGCTGAATATCGTGCTGCGGCGCAATGAAATGCGCGAGCTTATTCTTTCGTCGCCGCTGAATGAGCCGGTGATGCAGACCTATGATCTGCGCGGGGCGGGACCTTTTGAGCTGATCCGCGATGCGATGGCGACCCTGTTTACCAACGAACAAGAGGTGATCCGCATCATTGGCCGTCCGGTAAAAGGGGCGGGGATCGAGATTGAAACCACGCTTTACGAGGCGCCTTTGCGCGATGCGATGCTGGTTTACGGGCAGAATATTTTTCTGATCTCGCTGCTGATTTCGGTGATTAGCTCGGCCATGCTTTTTGTCGCGGTGCGCCGCTTGCTGGTGCGGCCTATTCGAGGCCTGGTTGCCAATATGATGGATTACCAGCAAGCCCCCGAAGATACGACAAGGGTGATCATCCCGCAAAGCCGCGTGCTGGAGCTGCGGGCCGCCGAAGACACGCTGCAAGACCTGCAAACCCAGCTCACCGCCAACCTCAAACAAAAAAAGCGGCTGGCGCAACTGGGCGAGGCTGTGGCCAAAATCAGTCATGATCTGCGCAATATCCTGACCACCACCCAGCTTTTGGCGGATCGGATCGAGATGAGCAAAGACCCGATTGTGGCGCGGGTGGCCCCCAAGCTGATGAACTCGGTAGATCGCGCGATAAACCTGTGCGAACATACGTTGACCTTTGGCAAGGCCGAAGAGGCCGCGCCAAGGCCCGAACGCTTTGTGCTTGCGGAGCTGGTGGATGAAATCATCGACAGTGAAAACCTGCGAGATCAAGCGGGCGCGGTCCGGTTTCGCTGCGAGTTTTCCGACGATTTCACCCTGCTGGCGGATCGGGACCAAATGTTCAGGGTGCTGGGCAATCTGGTGCGCAATGCACGGCAGGCAATGGTGGCGATAGAGGGTAGCGGCGAGATATGCGTGCGCGCGAACCGGATGCCAAGCGGCGTGCAGCTTTATGTCTGCGATACCGGCCCGGGCCTGCCGGAGGCCGCTAAATCCAAGCTTTTCCAGCCCTTTCAAGGCTCGGTGCGCAAAGGCGGCACAGGGCTTGGCCTTGCGATTGCGGCTGAACTGGTGCGCGGCCATGGCGGCACGCTGGAGCTTGCCGAAACCTCGGCCAAAGGCACTTGTTTCAGGATTCATCTGCCACGGCAAAATGATCGCTAATTAATCCAATTCGCCCCTTGCGCTTATCGCCCCGCATGGGTAGATACAGCACCGGAAGCACCCGTAGCTCAGCTGGATAGAGTACCTGACTACGAATCAGGGGGTCGCACGTTCGAATCGTGCCGGGTGCACCATTTCACATAGTGCGATAAACTTTCTGATACCCTTTACATGTCGGCAGGGTTTTATCAGGTTTAGAGTTCGAGGTTGCTCTACCCCGGGGCACCATAATTCGAACCCATCGCAGCCACGGAAGCATAAAAGTTATCCAGATTTCGTTCCGCCGCCATTTCGCGAAAAGCATCGGTTACATCAATCGACACTCCACGACCGGTTCGAAAATTGAATGTGCCCGAAGGACCGGTCACGCGCGAATAATCAGCCATGTCTTACCTCTTGAACCATGGTGGATAGGTCGGGTCTTCGGACTCCCCGTTTCCTTTTGCGTCTGCGGCGCGCGCCACATCTCATTTTCTTCCGACCAGCCCCCAGAAAACCAGCGGGGTGAGGATCGCAAAAAAAGCCTTTGTAACCGGCGTCAGTGGGTGAAAGCCGTTGAGCGGGCCGGCAAACAGGATCATCTGGGGTAGTCGGCTCAACTCGAAAACGAAACCAAAGGCGGGGATTATCAGCATGGCCAGCACCGTCGCCCATACTCCCCTCAAACACATCATTTCCTTGGCGTTTGTTCAAGCTGTTCAGTTTTCTCGATCCACTTCACTGGAGGAAATTCTTAGGGGCAGGTCAATGGTTATTGCTCGCGATGACATGGAGCGGATGTTTATGCGGAGATTTGTTGATAAAGTTTTAGCACCTGTCGGTTAAAGATGCTTTCATAAGACC
>WFUK01000445.1 GCA_015485015.1 Paracoccaceae bacterium
ATGTGACCGGCATTTTCACGCGCTCGCCGGGCTGCAATACCTGCTCGGTAAAGCAAAAACAGGCTATTTTGCTGAAATAGTTACCGGCGGAAAACGGTGCCACGTTAAAGCTGGCCGTGCCGGCGATCACGCGATCTGTCGGGTTATATGCCTCGTAAAAAGCGATCCCTGTTTCGCCGATTTTCAGCTCCACCGAAAACTGGAGCGGCTTGAATTCCCATTCCATTCCCGCCCCGAGCGATGCATCGAAGCGCACCAGCATGGTTTGGTCGAGGACCTCGGATTCAGCAAGCGATGTGGCAGCGGTTGTGGTTGTGCCGCCATAGCCGGTAACCGCACAAAACCAGTTATAAAACGGCACAGCCGCAAAAGAGGCCGCCGTCATAAACGCCACTAACCCAAGCAAAGGTAGCACAACTTTTCTGGCTTCCGGTTTTTTGTTTTCCGGCTGTTGCTGGCTAGAATTTTCAGGTATTGGATCGCTCATTTATTTGCTCCGGCAGTGCTGGAAAAATTGGGTGCGCGTATATTCTCGTTTTGCGGTATGGACAGCTTGACGATGGTAACCGAGAAAATCATCGCGATCAGCCCGCCAAGGATCAGCCCAACAGCCATGTTGCGGCCTTTGCGACGGGTGTGTAATTCGTGTTCGGGGTGGATAGCCATGATCAAAACCAGATAGGGAGAGCGCCGACCGACAGGTCAAAAGCGCGCAAGGTGGATTCTACCAGCAGCAACAAAAAATGCACAAACAGGTAGATGATGGTAAAAGCGAAAAACCGTTTTTCGGCGCGGAAGTTGTCAGCATCCCGATCAGCCTCTTGCCGCTTGAGCAGCACAAATGCGCCATAGAGCAGCACCGCATTCAGCAAGAGCGACCCTGCAAAATACACCATGCCGCCGATTTGGGTAAAGCTCGGGGCCAACGCAATCGGCACCAGCAAAAGGGTATAGCCAAAGATATAGCGCCGCGTCACCCGCTCGCCCCGCATCACCGGCAGCATAGGCACACCGGCGGCTTTATAATCATCGTTGCGCCACAGGGCCAAAGCCCAGAAATGTGGCGGGGTCCAGATCAGGATCAGCGCCACCAGCAGCACCGGCTCAAGGCTGATGCTGCCCGTGGCCACAACCCAGCCCAATAGCGGCGGGAAAGCGCCCGCCGCGCCACCAATGACGATATTTTGCGGGGTGAGGCGCTTCAGGCCGATAGAATAGATAACCACATAGAAAAAGATGGTAAAGGCCAGCCATGCCGCCGCCATAAGGTTGGCGAATATCGCCAAAAGCATGACCGAAAGCCCCGAGAGCGCCAAGCCGATCGCCAAAGCCTCGCCCGGTGCCACGCGGCCCGATGGAATAGGACGGTCCTGCGTGCGTTTCATAATGGCATCGATATCCCGATCCCACCACATATTGAGCGCACCAGAGGCCCCGGCCCCCACCGCAATGCAAAGGATAGACGCAACCGCAATCACCGGATGCACCGGCACAGGAGCAACAACCATGCCCACCAAAGCGGTGAAAACCACAAGCCGCATCACCCGAGGCTTGAGCAGCTCCACATAGTCGTGGAATTGCGCCTCCTGCTCTTGGGTTTCGATATGCGTTGCGTCTGCCATTTAGTTGGAAGCCACTTGAGTGGAGGCCTCGATACCGGCATATTCTGCCTCGGCACCCGCCAGCCACTTATCGTAGTTTTCCTGACTAACCACCTTCACCACAATGGGCATATAGGAGTGGTTTTTGCCGCAAAGCTCGGAACATTGGCCAAAATATACGCCGATGTAATTCTCGTCAGAATCAGTGCCCGCCGCTACATCCAGCGGATCCGCGCCAACGCGGAACCATGTTTCGTTCAAACGGCCAACAATCGCATCCATCTTGATACCGAAAGCCGGCACGGCGAAGGAGTGATTCACATCGGAGGCCGCAATTTGCACCCGAACCACAGCGCCAACCGGCACCACAAGCGCGGTATCCGCGGCCAGCAGATATTCATCCTCGGCATAGCCATAGCTCGCCAGTTCGGCCTTCACTTCTTCGGTCAGCCCGGGCGCGCCGGCGCCAATCATAAAGCTATCAAAGGCGAAGCCGTTTTCAGGGTATTCGTAGGTCCAATACCATTGGTTACCCGTCACCTTGACGGTCAGATCGCTTTCGGGAATTTCAAGCTGCTTAAAGAGAATTGGCAATGAAAACGAGCCAATTACAATCAGAATTACGATCGGCACCAGGGTCCAGACGATTTCCACCATGGTGTGGTGGGTAAAGCGCGCAGGCTCTTTGTTGGCCTTTTTGTTAAAGCGGATAATCACCCAGATCAGCAGCAGCGTCACAAAAATCGTGATCGCAATGATGATATAATTGACCATACCGTCCAGCCATTGCGCATCTCGCGCCAGCTCTGTGGCGGCCGGTTGAAATCCGGTTGCACCCGCGCTGGGCTTGCCGATAGATTCGAGCCCCTCAAGCGCATCCTGCGCCATAGACATGGTTGCCAGCATCAAGCTCGCAATCGCTGTAAGAAAACCCTTGATCAGGCTAGTAATTCGCATATTTTCTGTCCCCAGTTCATTCGCAATTTATTGCGCTGTTCGTGGTTACCCGCTTTCGCAAGGGGCTCCGGCCTTAAATCTTGACCTAGATCAAGCATATTGCGGCGCAGATAACAAGATATTCGTTTGCGGCATTCGGCCGCTAAAAGTAAAAAAACCCGCTATTGAGGCAGCAACAGCCTTCTCACACTCCTTTATAGTGATTTTTCTGTATCGATGCACGGTTTTCTTGCTAAAATCACAATAAACTACAGCTTATCCCCGTATTTGTTCTTTCACGTCCGAGTTTTTCTGCGCTACCCGTTGCCGTTTTGCCCCCTAACCGCCATATTAGGCCAAACATCCGGAGCCAATACCATGACATCTACCGCGCCCATCTCAGCTTTTCGCCCGCTTGATTCCGTGCTGGATCCAGACGCGGCCCTCGCTTTGCTGCGCGCCACTCTGCATGGCGGGCAGGATGGCGAGGTTTTTCTGGAGCGGAAGCGCTCTGAGACCTTGGTTTTTGATGATGGCAACCTGAAAAACGCCAGCTTCGATGCCGGTGAGGGCTTTGGCCTGCGCGCGATCCATGGCGAGACCGCCGCCTATGCCCATTCAAGCGAGATATCCATGCCCTGTCTCTTATACACATC
>WFUK01000446.1 GCA_015485015.1 Paracoccaceae bacterium
AAGGCCCGCAGGGCCGCGGCCTCGGTGGCCTCCGCCTCGGTCTTTTGTCGCGAGCATGGAATGAGCAGTGCGAGTTTTTACAAATGGCGGGCGAAGTTTGGGGGCATGGATGCGTCCATGATCTCGGAGATGAAGGCGTTGGCCGAGGAAAGTCGCCGCCTGAAGCGTATGTATGCCGAGATGGGTACCTACCTTGACGGCGCTTGGCAATCGGCGCGGCTGGGCGGATGTGACGATGTCCGTGACTGAGCCTGCCGACCTGCGAACGGGGGAATTGCCCGCGAGTGTATCGGGGATGGCCTATCCGAGCGCCGCCAAGCCGGTGTTTTTTGGCCATTACTGGCTAACAGGCACGCCGGTGTTACAGGCGAAAAATGCGCTATGTCTGGATTATTCCGCCGGAAAAGAGGGGCCGCTGATGTCTTATTTGATGGACGGTGATGCCCCGTTATCGCTGAAGCATCTGCAAAACCATGCGGCATGATCCGCCCCTTGCACAGCACCATTTGCGACCCTAAACTGGGGGCCTAACCCTGCAAAAGGCCAAGCTATGTCCACAGATATTGTTGCGACCTTCATCGCCCTTATAACCATCAACATGCTTGCATGGCTCACCCCCGGTCCCAATATGCTGGTGATAATCAGCGCCGCCACCAAAAGCCGCAAGGCCGGATATATCACCGCCCTTGGTGTCGGCCTTGGCGGCGTCCTTTGGGGGCTGCTCGCCGTAAGCGGCGTGGCCATCGTGTTTGAGCTTTTTCCCAAAGCCGCGCTGGCGCTTCGGCTATTCGGCGCCGGATATCTGATCTGGCTGGGCTATAAAGCATGGCAAAGCTCTGCCCCTATTGGCGCGCTCCCCCGCGCCACGCCTGCGCCTTTCAAAACCGGCCTTATGGTGATAATGACCAACCCCAAAGCAGTGCTGTATTTTGGCTCCATCCTCACCGCCTTTGTGCCACCCCATGCGCCCTTGTGGCTATTGCTTCTGATCGTGGCCATGGGCGGCGTGCAATCCACCATCCAGCACTTTATCACGGCCAGCGTTTTCTCGGCTCCACCGGTGCAGCGCTGGTTCAAAGCCGCGCATCGCCTGCTGCAGCGCCTGTTTGGCACGCTTTATATCGCGCTTGGCCTCGGCGTGGCCATGGATGCCGCCAAAAAGCTCTAGCCCTCAAGTGGTTTTTTGGGCTAACACCTCCCAAAAGGAGCAGCTCATGCAAATCACCCTCACCCGCCCTGATGATTGGCACCTCCACCTGCGCGACGGGGATATGCTGAAGGGCATCCTGCCCGAGACCACCCGGGATTTTGGCCGCGCCATTATTATGCCCAATCTTGTGCCGCCGGTTGTCACCAGTCTGGACGCCTTGCAATACCGCGCGCGCATTATTGACCTGCTGCCCGAGGGCGATGATTTTATCCCCCTGATGACGCTTTATCTGACCGAGGCAACGGATCCGGCAGACGTAGCGATGGCCGCGAAAACCGGCACGATTTCGGCGGTAAAACTTTATCCGGCGGGCGCGACCACCAATTCGGATTCCGGTGTGAAAAACATTGAAAACGTCATGCCGGTGCTGGAGAGAATGGCCGAGATCGGCCTGCCGCTTTGTGTGCATGGCGAGGTGACGGACCCTTCGGTGGATATTTTTGACCGCGAGGCGGTGTTTATCGAGCGGGTGCTGGCGCCGCTGCGGGCGCGCTTGCCGGAGCTGAAAATCATCATGGAGCATGTGACGACGCGCGACGGGGTGGATTATGTGAACAGCGCCGAGAATATCGCCGCGACGATTACCACCCATCACCTGATCATCAACCGCAATCATCTTTTGGTCGGCGGCATCAAGCCCCATTATTATTGCCTGCCCGTAGCCAAGCGCGAGGCCCATCGGCGGGCTTTGGTCGAGGCTGCCACCTCGGGCAACCCCAAGTTTTTCCTCGGCACGGATAGCGCCCCCCATTCCGACCCCAACAAGGAAAGCGCCTGCGGCTGTGCGGGGGTTTTTAGCGCCACCAATACCATGGCCTGCCTTGCGCATGTATTCGAGGATGCGGGGGCTTTGGATGCGCTTGAAGCCTTCACCAGCCTCAACGGCCCCGCCTTTTATGGGCTGCCGCCCAATGCCGGCAAAATCAGCCTCACCAAGCAAGACACCCCCGTCACTTTCCCTGCCAAAATCGAAACCGGCGCTGGACCGGTTACGGTATTTGACCCCGGATTCCCGCTATATTGGAGCCTCACATGACCGCCTTTATCGACCGTGCCGAGATGGCCCGCATCACCGCCCGTATGCTGCTCGAAATCAAAGCGGTGAATTTCGAGGTAGAGAACCCTTATACCCTTGCCTCGGTCCTTGTATCGCCCAGCTATATCGATTGCCGAGAGCTGATTTCCTATCCCGCCATTCGCTCCACCCTGATTGATTTTATGGTGGCGAGCGTGCAGCGCGATGCGGGGTTTCAGGCGTTTGACAGCGTGGCGGGTGGCGAGACCGGCGGCATCCCATATGGCGCGTGGATGGCGGATCGCATGGGCCTTCCGATGCAATATGTGCGCAAAAAGCCCAAAGGCTATGGCAAGGGTTCGCAGGTCGAGGGTGTTTTGCATCAGGGCCAGCGGGTGCTACTGGCCGAGGATATGACCACCGATGGCGGCTCCAAGATCAAATTTGTCGAGGCCATTCGCGCGGCGGGGGGCGTGTGTGAGCATACCTCGCTGGTGTTTTTCTATGATATTTTTCCGAATACCATCGAGAACCTCGCCAAACACAACATCACGCTGCATTACCTCGCCACATGGCATGATGTGCTGGCCGAGGCCAAGGCAGGCAATTATTTTGACACAAGCACCCTCAACGAGGTCGAAAAATTCTTCGCTGATCCGCTCGGGTGGTCCAAAGCACATGGCGGTGTTGGCGAGGTCAGCCGGTAGCGGTTTTAGCGCCGGTCTTTGTTCTTTGCCTCTTGCGGCCGTTCGGGGGAGGTGCCGGACAGGCAATGCCATGAGCGGTCCATGGTGGCAAACAGGAAAGAGGCCGACCAGGCAATCAGCAGCAAGCCGTTCAGCGCTTCGATGCTGGCCAGAAA
>WFUK01000447.1 GCA_015485015.1 Paracoccaceae bacterium
ATGGAGCTGGCGCAGCTCAAAAGCGGGCTGGTCGGACAGCGCGCCACCTCTCCATTAGGGCCGCTAAAGCTGGCGGATTACAAGGGGGATATCGGCAAGCATATCCGCGAAACCATCGCGGAAACCATGCAAAAAATCGAAGCCCCGACCGGGGAGCGGCTGTTCTTGGTTGGTGGTTCATGGCGGGCCATTGCGCGGCTCGATATGGCGCGGCGGAATTATCCGCTGCGTGTGCTGCACGAATATACCCTGACCTCCGAGCAGATGATCGAAACGGCCAAATGGATTGCGGCGCAAGAGCCGCAGGCGCTATCGGAGCTGACCGATTCCTCGATGGCGCGGCTAAAGCTGGTGCCGCTGGCGGCCAAGGTGATGCAGGGGCTAATGCACGCGGTGCAGCCCGCCGAGATCGCGATTTCGAGCTACGGTATTCGCGAGGGCATGCTCTATGAAGCCATGCCGCCCGCCATGCGCGGGCTTGATCCCCTGATCGAGGCTTGCCGCTATATGGAGGCCACCAATGCGCGCTTTCCGGGCTTTGGCGAGGCGCTTTATAGCTGGCTGAGGGGGCTGTTTCCCGAGCTGGATGCGCGCTTGGTGCAGGCGGCTTGCCTGCTGCATGACACCACATGGCGCGCCCATCCCGATTACCGCGCCGAGATGTGTTTTGAGGCCGTAACCCGCGCCAATATGGGCGGGATTGATCATCAGGGGCGGCTGTTTTTGGCGCTGGCCATCAAGAGCCGCTATAAATCCGGCAATGCGCGCGGCGCGGCGCTGGCGCTTTTATCTGACGACATGGCCAAATCCGCACATAGGCTTGGCTTGGCCATGCGGCTGGGCGCGATGATATCGGGGGCGCAGGCGGTGATGCTGCAAAATACGGCATTACGCATGGAGAATGGCCGGCTCCGGCTGGCGCTTTCTGGGTCGGCCAGGCTCTTGTTTGGCGAGGTTCTGGAAAAGCGCATCGCGGCTTTGGGCAAGGCGTTGCGGGTGGATACCGAAATCATCCTGCTTTAACCCGAAACACTAAGGGTGTATTTTACAGGCCATAAGCTGTATGGTTTGGCGCGCGGCTGAAAGGGGTTGACGATGAAATCTATTCTGGGAGTTTACATATTCTTTATGGCGGCCAGCCAGACCATGGCCGATGAACGGCAAGACTGGCTGCAAGCCATAGATGTGGTTTCGACGATGTCCGAGGATTATACGCGGCGCGCGGATGCTGCGGGTGAGTATTTGCACCTCGGCACGATGATGAACGAGCTGGATGTCCCGCGGCATGTTTGCTCTATTCTGGGGCGGATGCTTGGAAAAACGGAATTGACGATCCATTTGGAAACCCCCTATCCAGAGGTTACCGACGGCGAGCAAACCTTCCGCGCCGCAGCTATATCCCTCGATAACTGGGTGTATAATGCGCGAAGGCTGCTGGATAATTCAGTGCCTCAACGGATTTCCGAGTGGAATATATCTTGTGTGGGGCAAATGGGCATACCGGCCTCGGCCAAAATTGCAGAACCCGCCGGTCAAATCCTGATCTCGGTAAATGCCAATTACCTCAACATCTCCGGCGCGGTGGAAAAAGGCTATGCGCAGCGGCTTGAGCAGGCATTGAACCAATATTCGGGCATTACCAGTGTTGGCCTGTCCGGCGGCGGCAATGATCTGGCCGAAGCCATGGAGGCCGCGCGGCTCATTCGCCGCTTCGGGATGGATACGACGGTGGTAAATGGCTGCACGGGGGCTTGTGCGCTGGTGTTTTTAGGGGGGGTTAACCGCAGCATCTGGTCTCCGTATCCGGATCTGGGCATGTCTCCCGTTATTATGCAGGGGCAGCCGCAGCCTGCATCCAGCCAGGCCTATCGGGTTGTGTCTCAATTTGCGGATGAAATGGGCACCAACGGACAGGTGTTTGTCCAGATGATGCAAGCTGGCCCGGTATCCGGCTTTCGAAACGGGCGTGCAGACCGGCTTTGCAATGCGCGGATTGCAACATGGATACAGCGGGCATGCTCGGCCCCATAAAAAATGGCCCGCCAAAGCGAGCCATTTTCTATTTTTCCCTGAGGCTTGAGCCAGCTTGAATGCTACGGTCAAACAACCTGATCACGGGGGCGGCGATTATAGGATTGGCCACCATCTCTCGTGATCTGGGCAATTATTAGCCTATGGATGGCGATTCTGCAAAGGAAAACTGCGACATTTTGGAACTCTTCGTTGCGCGCACCCCGTGCTTGGCCTAAACCTTGGAAAACCATTTAACCGGAGTGCCGATTATGCGCCTTTCCCGCTATTTCCTGCCTGTTCTGAAGGACAACCCCGCCGAGGCCGCCATTGCCAGCCACCGCCTGATGCTGCGCGCCGGTATGATCCGCCAAAGCGCGGCGGGGATTTATAGCTGGCTGCCGCTGGGCTTCAAGGTGCTGCGCACGCTGGAAAACATCGTGCATGAAGAGCAGCAGCGCGCCGGCCATATCCCGATGCTGATGCCGACGCTCCAGACCGCCGATCTTTGGCGCGAATCCGGTCGTTATGATGATTACGGCGAGGAAATGCTGCGGATCAAGGATCGCCATGGCCGCGACCTGCTATATGGTCCCACCAACGAGGAGCTGATCACCGATATTTTCCGCAATTCCGTCCACTCCTATAAATCCCTGCCGCTGACGCTTTACCACATCCAGTGGAAATTCCGCGACGAGCGCCGCCCCCGGTTCGGGGTGATGCGGGGTCGTGAGTTTTTCATGAAAGACGGCTATAATTTTAATGTTGATGAAGCCGGCGCGCTGCATGCCTATAACCGCCATTTGGTGAGCTATCTGCGCACCTATGAGCGCATGGGGCTGAAGGCGATTCCGATGCAGGCCGATACAGGGCCGATTGGTGGCGAACACTCGCATGAATTCCTTGTGCTGGCCGATACCGGCGAATCCGAGGTGTTTTATGATAGCGCTGTCACGGATCTTTCGCTGGGGGATCGGGCGGTTGATTTTGATAGTGTCGAGCAATGCCAGGGGATTTTCGAGGAATTCACCACGCCTTATGCCCGCACAGACGAAACCCATGACGAGGCGCTTTTTGCCAAAGTGCCCGCCGAGCGCCAGCGCACGGCGCGGGGCATCGAAGTGGGGCAGATCTTTTATTTTGGCACCAAATATTCCGAGAGCATGAAGGCCAAGGTCAGCAGCCCCGAGGGCAAGGAGGTGCCGGTGCATATGGGCAGCCATGGCATTGGCGTATCCCGCCTGATCGGCGCGCTGATCGAGGCCAATCATGATGATAAAGGCATTATCTGGCCCGAAAGCGTGGCCCCGTTTAAGGTCGGGATTGTGAACCTCAAGCAAGGCGGCGAGGCCACCGATCCGGTTTGCGAAATGCTCTATCAGGGCTTGCAGCTATGCGGGCTGGACCCGCTTTATGATGATCGGGACGAGCGCGCAGGCACAAAATTTGCCAGCATGGACCTGATCGGCTGCCCGTGGCGCATCACCGTTGGCCCGCGCGGGCTGAAAAACGGTGTGGTGGAGCTGACGAATAGGCGCACGGGGGAGAGTGAGGAAATGTCTCCCGAGGCGGCGCTGGATTGCTGCACGCAAATCTTCAGCGCGGTATAAGCCCTTGGAAACGCGCCCTTTTGCAAAATTTGAATGGATGATCGCGTGGCGCTATTTGCGCGCGCGGCGGCAGGAGGGCGGGATTTCGGTGATCGCGTGGTATGCGCTGATCGGGGTGATGCTCGGGGTGGCGGCGCTGATTGTGGTGCAGGCGGTGATGATCGGCTTTCGCGAGGAATTCACCGATAGGATATTGGGGGTCAATGCCCATGTCACGCTGTATTCCGCCGAATACGACTATCAAAATACCCGCAGCCGCGCCCTTGAGAATTATGACGAGGTGGCGAATGCGGTGGCGCAGGTGCCGGGCGTTTTGCGGGCCGCGCCGATCATAAAGGCGCAGGTAATGGCCTCGGCCAACGGGCAAAATTCCGGCGTGCAGATATTTGGCGAGACCCTGGCCGACCTGAAAAACCTGCCGCTGATTGCCAATCCCGAAAGCTTTCGCGGCGATATCGAGCAATTTGACAACGGCGTCGCCATCGGTTCGGGCATCGCGCGGGCGCTGAACCTGCGCATCGGTGATTATATCCAGCTTATTTCGCCCGATGGCGCGGTCACCCCCTTTGGCACCACTCCGAGAATCAATGATTACGAGGTGGTATATATCTTTAAGGTCGGGCGCTCGGATATTGACCGCACGCGGATTTATATGCCGCTGGCCGAGGCGCAAAGCTTTTTTAACCGCGAGGGGTTGGCGGACGAGATCGAGATTTTTGTGCAAGACCCGCAAATGGTAAACCAGATGAGCGATGCCCTGCGCCAAGCGGCGGGTGGCGGGGTGATCTGGACATGGCGGGATGCCAACGGGGCGTTTTTGAGCGCGCTCGACACCGAGCGGCGGGTGATGTTTATCATCCTGTCGCTGGTGGTGCTGATCGCGGCGATGAACATCATTTCCGGCCTTGTGATGCTGGTGAAAAACAAGGGGCGGGATATCGGCATTTTGCGCACCATGGGGCTGACGCAGGGCAGCATCATGCGGATATTCTTTATTTGCGGCTCGATGATCGGGGTGATCGGCACCCTGATGGGGCTGGCGCTTGGCACCTCATTTGCCTATTACATCGCCGATTTGCAGCGCTTTCTGGAATGGGCCACGGGCAACCAGCTATGGAATGCCGAGATCAAATACCTGACCGAAATTCCGGCGCGGCTGCGCTGGGAGGATATCCTGGCCACGATGGCGATCTCGCTCGGGCTAAGCCTGACCATCACCATCATACCGGCGCGCAATGCGGCCAAGCTTTCACCGGTGGAGGCGCTGCGCTATGAGTAATGTGCTGGAGCTAAGCGGGCTGACCAAAACCTATTTTGCAGGCAAACCCAACGAAATAAGGGTGCTGAACGGCGTGGATTTTGCTTTGCATGCGGGCGAGGTTGTGGGCCTGATCGCGCCTTCGGGGGCGGGGAAATCGACGCTGTTGCAGATCGCGGGCTTGCTGGATAGCCCGACCTCGGGCGAGGTGAAGATCGCGGGTCGGGCGGTAGCGGCGGCGAAAGATAAAGAGCGGACCTCGCTGCGACGCAAGGAAATTGGGTTCATTTATCAATTCCATCACTTATTGC
>WFUK01000448.1 GCA_015485015.1 Paracoccaceae bacterium
ATCGTCGCGAGGCCGGTGGAAGGGTATTTTATCGCCTCCGCGCCCCGGGTTTTAATAGCATGGTTGAAGCCTCGGCCCTTTGCGATGCGCTATTGGCGCGCGGGGTTGCCTGCATTGCCGTGCCACCGAGATAGCCATGCCAGACGATTTTATGCAGGAGCAAAACGAGATAAACGCCCGCCGCGCCGCCGAGGCGCTGGTGGTGGATGTCGAGGGTTTTGAAGGGCCGCTGGATGTGCTTTTGCTGCTTTCGCGCACGCAAAAGGTCGATCTGCGGCAGGTTTCGATTTTGGCGTTGGCCGAGCAATATCTGGTATTTGTCGAAGAGGCCAAGCGGCTCCGCATTGAGCTGGCGGCGGATTATCTGGTGATGGCGGCGTGGCTGGCCTTCCTGAAATCGCGGCTTTTGCTGCCGCCGGACCCAAAAGACGAAGGCCCGAGCGGCGAGGAAATGGCGGCGCATCTGGCCTTTCAGCTAGAGCGGCTGGAAGCCATGCGCAAAGCCGCCGCCCGCCTGATGGCGCGAGACCAGCTCGGGCGGGATTTCTTCCTGCGCGGGCAGGCCGAGATTTATACCCGCAAAAAGACCATCCGCTACGAGGCCAACCTGCTGGATTTAATGCAGGCCTATGCCCGCATCAAAACCAAAGAGGATTTTGAGCCGCTGCACTATCAGCGCGATTCGATCTTCACCATGGAGCAGGCGCTGGAGCGGATGAAGGGCCTGATTGGCGAAGCGATTGAGTGGGGCGAGCTGAGCCAGTTTTTGCCCGAAGCCTGGCGCAATGATCCAAAGCGGCGGCGCACGGCCATCGCCTCGACCTTTGCTGCCGCGCTGGAGCTGGTGAAGGAAGGCCGGATGGAAATTCGCCAATATGATAATTTTGCCCCCCTTCAGCTAAGACAACGAGCCGCGCCATGATCCCGGATGAAAACCTAGAATCGCTATTTGAAGCTCCGCCGATGGCCGAGCAGGAGCGCATGGTGGAGGCCTTGCTTTTTGCCTCCTCGGCCCCGATGAGCCTGCGCGAGATCGAAGCGCGACTGCCCCATGGCTGCGCCCCTGCCGAGGCGTTGGTGCATTTGGGCAAGCGCTATGAGGGCAGGGGGGTGGCGCTGCGCCGGATCGATGATGCCTGGGCTTTTCGCACCGCGCCGGACCTTGGGTTTTTGATGCAAAAGGAGCAGGTCGAGCATCGCAAGCTTTCCCGCGCCGCGATCGAGACCTTGGCAATTGTGGCCTATCATCAGCCGGTTACCCGCGCCGAGATCGAGGAAATACGCGGGGTATCGGTGTCTCGTGGCACGCTGGATATGCTGATCGAGCTGGCTTGGGTGAAGCTTGGCCGCCGCAAAATGACTCCCGGTCGGCCGATTACCTTTATCGTCACCCAGACCTTTCTTGACCATTTCGGGCTGGAAACGCCGCGCGATTTGCCGGGGGTGAGGGAGCTGCGCGCGGCGGGGCTGCTGGATAATCGGCCACCGCCGGGGACGCTATTGCCCGAGATGGAAGCGGAAGATGAGGACCAGGAAGATATGTTCGAGTGAGGGTGCGACGGGGTGCGCGGGTGGTGGGGTTTTACCCCAGCACCTAGCGAAAATGCTTGGAGAGCTTTAGCCCTTGGCCTTGGTAATTGGAGCCAAGATCCGCGCCGTATAGCACCCGAGGCACCGCCTGCATCCGCTCATACACCAAGCGCCCGACGATTTGCCCATGCTCCAGCGCAAAGGGGGCCTCGTGGCAGCGCACCTCCAGCACCCCGCGCGAGCCTTTGCCGCCAGCATTTTCATTGCCAAAGCCGGGGTCAAAGAAGCCGGCGTAATGCACGCGGAACTCACCGACCATCGCCAGATAAGGCGCCATTTCGGCGGCGCAATCGGGCGGGATATGCACCGCTTCATTGCTGACCAGAATATAAAACGCACCGGGATCAAGGATGATCCTGCCATCCGGCGCGGTCACTTCCTCCCAGAATTCACCCACCGGATAATGGGCCAGACGATCAAGATCGATCAGCCCCGTATGGGGCTTGGCGCGGTAGCCCACAATCCCGCCCTCGCGCGGGGTAAGGTCGACTGAAAATCCCAGCCCGTCGGAAATATGCGCCTCTTGGTCAACCAGCCCTTGGGCCGCGTCCAGTGCGCGCAGATCGAGGTCAGACAGCACCACCTGCCCGTGGCGAAAGCGGATCTGGTTCAGCCGCATGCCCGGGCGCGCCAGCACCGAAAACGAGCGCGGCGAGATTTCGGCATATAGCTGGCCGTGATATCCGGCATCGATCCGGTCAAATTCCACCGCGTTTTCGGTGATCAGGCGTGTAAAAAGATCGAGCCGTCCGGTGGAGCTTTTGGCATTGGCGACGGCATTGATATGGGCGGGCAGGGCCAGCGATTCCATCAGCGGCACCAGATAAACACAGCCCTTTTCCAGCACGGCCCCACCGCGCAGATCGATCTCGTGCATCGAGAAATCTTGCAGCCGCCTCGTGATCCCTGCCTTGCCCGGCAAAAAAGACGCCCGCACCCGCCATGCTTTTTGCCCGAGCCGCAGATCAAGGCTGGCGGGCTGGATTTGGGCTTCGGGAATGGGGCTGGTGGCGATGATTTCGCGATCCGCGATCATCTGCTCAATGGCTTGAAAGGGTAGCACACCTTGCATTATTTCCATCCCCAATACGCAAAAAACGCCAGCCAGATGCCAGCGTTTTGTAATTTGGTCGGGCTAGCGAGATTCGAACTCACGACCTTTCGTCCCCCAGACGAACGCGCTACCAAGCTGCGCCATAGCCCGACTGAGGCTTGTTATATCGCCAAATCCGGCAGGTGCAAGCGCCAAACGCATCAAAGCGAAGATGAAATGGAAGCGCGCAATCCTTCCAGCCCTTTTACGATCTCCGACAGGCTCGGCTGGCTTGCCGCCCCCGTGGTCTCGGCTGATTGAGCGATGGCGGATACATGCTTGATCCCGCGCTCTTTCAGCACTTTTTGCGCGCCTTTTATGGTCATGCCCTGCACATAAAGCAGATGCTGGATGCCGCGAAGCAGATCAATATCTTCGGGGCGATAATAGCGCCGCCCGCCGCCGCGCTTTACCGGCTGGATCTGGGTGAAGCGGGTTTCCCAAAAGCGCAGCACATGCGCGGGAAGATCCAGCAGGTCCGCGACCTCTGAAATGGTGCGAAACGCCTGCGCCGATTTTTTCCGGACGGCCCCCATGCTTAAGCCTTGTTGCCGGTATT
>WFUK01000449.1 GCA_015485015.1 Paracoccaceae bacterium
CCAATACACTGGCGATTTTTTCACGTGCGGTTTTCCGGCCCAGGAGCAACATCCATTCGCGCGCCGAATCCAGCTCGTCCATAGTCATGTCCAGCAAGCGCCGCTCCAGTGCGGGGGTGTCTTCCATCAGGCTGTCAAATTTTTTAGCCCGAAACTGGCAAATCATCACCTCATTGGTGGCCACCACATCATAAGGCGCCACCTTGCGCCCCGGCCTGCCAATAAAATCGCTGGGCAATAACAGCCCGACCATTTGCCGCCGCCCATCGGCCAAGCTGCGCGAAAGCGTGGCAACACCGGAAACCACCGAACCAATCAGCGGCATTTCCTCACCGGCCCAAACAATAGTCTCGCCCGCCTTATAGGTTTTGTAGGATTTGATATCGTCCAGCCGCTCCAGCTCCGGCTCTTCGCAATAAGCGCAAATGGCCCGATGCCGAATCGGGCAGGTGCCGCAGCGCATATTCGTGGAGATTTTTGGCACATTGTGCGGCATAATTAATCCTACCTTCACGGGTAATCTATGTCTAGCTTGATCTCGATCAAGGTCTTGCGCCTTATATGCGACTATTCGGCCTAAATGACAGACCTAATCGCCCTCACCCAAGCCGGACTTTTTGAAAAAAACGTGCCGCGCTACACCAGCTACCCGACCGCGCCGCATTTCCATGCCGAGGTGGGCCGCTCCCATTTTGCCGATTGGCTCGGTGCGCTCGACACCTCAAAGCCGGTATCGCTTTATATTCATATTCCGTTTTGCGAACGGCTGTGCTGGTTCTGCGCCTGTCGCACCCAAGGGGTGACCACGTTATCTCCGGTCGCGGCCTATCTTGAGGTTTTGCTGGCCGAGATCGCCATGTTCAAGGCGCAAAAACCCGAGGGGCTAAAGCTGGCGCGGCTGCATTTTGGCGGCGGCTCTCCCACCATCCTTTCGCCCGATATGATCCGGAACCTAACCACAGCAATCCGCGATGCGATTGAATTTGACGAGAATTACGAATTCTCGGTCGAGATTGACCCCACCGCCTGCAATGATGAAAAAATCGCGGCGCTGGCCAAGGGCGGGATGAACCGCGCCAGCATCGGCGTGCAGGATTTTAACGAGCGCGTGCAAGGGGCTATTGGTCGCCCGCAAGGCTTTGATCTCACCAAATCCACTGTCGATTCTTTGCGGCGGCACGGGATCGAATCGGTGAATATCGATATGGTTTATGGCCTGCCCTATCAGGATTTGGAGGCGCTGCAAAATACCGTGGCGCAGGTGATTTCGCTTTCGCCGGATCGGGTAGCGCTGTTTGGCTATGCCCATGTGCCATGGATGGCCAAGCGGCAAAAAATGATCCCCGAAGAAAGCCTTGCACCGCCCGAAGCGCGCTTTGAGCAGGCCATGACAGCCGCCGAGATGTTTACGCAGACCGGCATGATGGAAATCGGGATCGACCACTTTGCCAAGCCCGAAGACAGCTTGGCCATTGCCGCCAAAAACGGCGGGTTGCGGCGGAATTTTCAGGGCTATACCGATGATCGTTGCTCGGCGCTGATCGGCCTCGGGGCCTCGTCTATTTCGCGCTTTCCTCAAGGCTATATTCAGAATAACGCCGCCACCACCACCTATCTCAAGTCGATTAAATCGGGCGAATGGTCAGCGGCGCGGGGCTTTGCGCTTGGCCCGGCCGATCAGGTGCGCAGCCGTGCGATCGAGGTTTTGATGTGCGATTTCGAGGTGGATATAGCCGCGCTCGAGGCCGAATATGGCAGCTTTGCCAAGCCCGTGCGCGCCGATTGCAAGCGGATGGCAAAAACCTATCCGGACTTTGTGAGCTTTCATAATGACACGTTCACCATTCTGGATGCAGGCCGCCCGCTCACGCGGATTATCGCCAGCGGGTTTGATGCCTTTAATGCCCCGAACCACCGGCATAGCCGCGCTATTTAAGTCACCCTGTAGGGCCATGGCCTTGTGCGGATTTCCGCACAAGCGCCAATGATTCGTGCGGTTTCCCGCCTGTCGGGCCGCGCGGCTCTCGTTCACGATCCCGTTAACCTTTGGAATTACATAGCAAATTTATTCTATTCGCTTTCTTGAAATTTTCTCTTTCCCTGCGGTCAATTCATGCTTCAATACGCCACACGCCGCGTATTGCGGCTCAACACCGTTCTGGGAGGGACATTATGCGTTTTCTGACTATGGCCGCCGTATTGGCCGCCACCTCGATCACCGCAAATACCGCATTTGCACAAGAAGCCTGTGACGAGGGCGAAATTGTAATTAAATTCGCCCACGTAACCAACACCGACCGCCACCCTAAAGGCATCGCCGCCACTTTGCTGGCCGAACGGGTAAATGCCGAGATGGACGGCGTGGCGTGTATGGAAGTTTATCCGAACTCCACGCTTTATAATGATAACCAGGTGCTGGAAGCCATGCTGCAAGGCGATGTGCAACTGGCCGCGCCGAGCCTTTCGAAATTCGAGGCTTTCACCCGCCAATTCCGCATTTTCGATCTGCCGTTTATGTTTAACAACATCGACGCGGTGGATGCGTTCCAAACTTCCGAGGCTGGCGAAGCGATGAAATCTTCCATGGCGCGCCGTGGGTTGATGGGCCTTGAATTCTGGCATAATGGCATGAAAAACTTCTCGGCCAATGTACCGCTGATCGAGCCATCCGATGCCGAAGGCCTGAAATTCCGCGTGCAAACATCTGACGTGCTGGTCGCGCAAATGGAAGCCCTTGGCGCGATCCCGCAGCCGATGGCATTTTCCGAAGTATACGGCGCGTTGCAAACCGGCGTTGTGGATGGCCAGGAGAACACATGGTCCAACATCTATGGCAAAAAGTTCTTCGAGGTTCAGGACGGCGTGACCGAAACCAACCACGGCATCATTGATTACCTTGTGGTAACCTCGACCGAATGGCTCGACGGGCTGGAGCCTGCGGTGCGCGATCAATTCCTGCAAATCCTGCGCGAAGTGACCGTAACCCGCAACGCCGAAGCTACGGCTGTGAACGAAGAAGCCAAAGCCGCGATCATCGCTGCCGGTGGTGTGGTTCGCACGCTCACCCCTGAGCAACGTCAAGCCTGGGTTGATGCTATGCGGCCGGTTTGGGCGCAGTTTGAAGGCGATGTAGGCGCTGAAAATATCGCTGCGGCGCAAGCGATCAACGCTGCACAAAACTAAAGAAATCCGCGCCGCCAGCCTTTGCTGGCGGCGCTTTTTTATGCCGGAGGCACAGATGCACAGCCAGAAAAAGAGCTTTATGGATAATCTCGAGGAGACGCTGATCGCGGCCATCCTCGGGTTTATGACCCTGATCACCTTTGCCAATGTGGTGCTGCGCTTCACCGCCGGCACATGGTTTGGCGACTATATGAAAGAGGTCTGGGGGATCAATGGCGGATTGATCTGGGGGCTGGAGGCCACGTCGGTTCTCTTTGCCTGGCTGGTGCTTTTCGGTATGAGCTATTGCGTTAAAATCACCGCCCATCTCGGGGT
The DNA here is from genome assembly GCA_015485015.1 of Paracoccaceae bacterium. GTDB lineage: Bacteria > Pseudomonadota > Alphaproteobacteria > Rhodobacterales > Rhodobacteraceae > UBA3077. The sequence continues at coordinate 3,499 of WFUK01000449.1, forward strand.
GGATTCCGTGACCAATCTTTTTCAGGCCGCGATGCGGCGCAAGCTGGTGCTGTTGGCCACGCTGGCTTCGATCGTCTATGCCTTGTTGCTGCTGAAGGCGGGCTGGGATTATTACGCCAATTTCGCCAACCTGCCCGCCACCACCGGCAAGTGGTTCCCGACCGGTTTTGAGGAAATGCGCCCCACCAGCTATCGCAGCTGGTATGAGGTTGACCGCATTCCGATGTTCGACTGGCTGCGTTTTATCGAGCCGATGATCAATGAAGGCGAGGCCTATAACAAGCTGCCGCGCTTTATTCCCTATGTCATATTACCCTTTGGTGCGGCTTTGCTGCTCTATCGCCTTGTGCAGGTTTTTGTTGGTATTTCCCGAGGCACCCGCGCCACCCTTATTGTCAGCCACGAGGCTGAGGATGAAATGAACGAAGCGGCTGAAAAAGTCGAGCAGGAGACTTAAGGCATGGAAATCATTTTTCTTTTTGGTATGGTGATCGGGTTTTTGCTGCTCGGGGTGCCCATCGCGATTTCGCTGGGTCTCAGCTCGATCATTTTCCAGCTGATGTTCTCGGAAGCCTCGCTGGCCTCGATGGGGCAGATGATGTTCCAGTCGATGTATGCCCATTACACCTTGTTGGCGATTCCGTTTTTCATTCTGGCCTCGAGCTTTATGAGCACCGGCGGAGTGGCGCGAAGGATCATCCGGTTTTCCATCGCCTTGGTGGGGCATTTGCGCGGCGGGCTGGCGATTGCGGGTGTGTTGGCCTGCATGATGTTTGCCGCGCTTTCCGGCTCCTCTCCGGCCACGGTGGTGGCGATTGGCTCGATCGTAATTGTGGGCATGCATCAGGTGGGCTATGACAAGGATTTTGCTGCCGGTATCATTGCGGTGGCTGGCACGCTTGGCATCCTTATTCCACCCTCGATCGTGATGGTGGTTTATGCCTCTGCCACCGATGTTTCGGTTGGCCGTATGTTTTTGGCCGGCGTTATTCCGGGGCTGCTGGCGGGCACGATGCTGATGGTCGGTATCTATGTGGTAGCACGGATCAAAAACCTGCCAAAAGGCGAATGGAAAGGCTGGGGCGAGGTGGCCGAGGCCATGCTCGATGCGGCTTTTGGCCTGTTCCTGATGGTTATCATTCTGGGCGGCATCTATGGCGGCATCTTTACCCCGACCGAGGCGGCGGCGGTGGCGTCGGTTTATGCCTTTATCGTGGCGGTGTTTATCTATCGCGATATGGGCCCGCTTAAAAACCGGCCATGGATCGCGCCTGAAAAGGTATCAACCGCCCAGCTTGGCTTGCGGATGTGGACCTTTTCCTTCTTTGCCTTTGTCAGCTATTACACGCTGGCCAAACTGATCGGGATCGAAACCTGGATCGCTCTCACTCTGGCGTTGGGCTTTTCGGTCATGGCCTTTACCCTTGGCTGGATATTCCGCCACCGGCCCAACCTCTCCGGCCAGGCGGTGCTGGTCTATATGCTGATACTGGGCGTATTGCCCGCCGCGCTGATATTGATGGTCAGCTTTACCCCGTCCTGGGACGCTGTCGAGGCGATGTTTGTCAGCTCCCACCCGGAGCGGGGCTTTGCAGCCGCCGCCGGGCAGTTTGCAATATATTGGCTGTGGCCGGTGTTTTATATCGGCTTTGTGCTGGGTGGGTTTGTGCTGATGGCAACCCTGTTCATCTTTTCACTGCGCGCCGCCTCCAACCGGCTGATCGAGGTTAATGGCGGCTATGCCGAGACCGTGATCGACGGCGGCAAAAGCCTGCTGCGCGGGGTGGGGGAGATCGTGATCTATGCTTTGCCGACTCTGGTAAGCCGCGATACCAAAAACACCCTGTTTGAGGCGGGCAAGCTAACCGTCACCCTGATGTTCATCATTGCCAACGCGCTGCTGCTGGCCCATGTGCTGACCGAAGAGCAGATTCCGCAGCAGATCGCCACGGCGATGCTCAGCGTCGGCTTTGGCGCGATCATGTTTTTGGTGATCGTCAATATCATCCTGCTGATCGGCGGGCAGTTCATGGAGCCGTCAGGGCTGATCGTGATTGTGGCACCGCTGGTGTTTACCATTGCCACCGAACTGGGGATCGACCCGATCCACCTTGGCATCATCATGGTGGTGAATATGGAGATCGGTATGATCACACCACCGGTGGGGCTGAACCTGTTTGTGACCTCGGGCGTGGCGAAAATGCCGATGATGCGGGTGGTGCGCGCCGCCCTGCCATGGCTTGGCATCCTGTTTATCTTCCTGATTATGGTGACCTATATTCCGTTTATCTCCACCGTATTGCCCAATGCGATGATGGGGCCGGAAATCATATTGAAATAGCACGGAAAACGACACCCTCGCCGGCATCGCTGGCGAGGGTATTTTTTATGCCAAGGGATGTGCTATAGTCGGGCAAATCATTGCGCGATCGAGGCCGGTTTTGATGCACATCCTGAAAATCACCCGCAGAACCCTGCTGGCCATGCTTGGCATGGCTGGCTTTGCCGGCCTCGCCCGCGCAAATTCCGATACGGCCGATATGATTGTGATCTTCAAGGGAAGCCGGCGCTTGGTGCTTTATAATAACGGCCAGCCCATCAGGGATTACCGAATCGGGCTGGGCTGGGCACCCGAGGGAGATAAATCGGTTGAAGGGGACGGGCGCACGCCGGAGGGCAGCTATTATATCGATCGCCGCAACCCCGAAAGTGCCTTTCATCTTAGCCTTGGCATATCTTACCCCGATCCAAATCAGATCAGCGCCGCGCAGGCAGAAGGCCGCGACCCCGGGGGCGATATATTCATCCATGGAGGCCAGGGCCGCCGACGCCAGCGCGGTGACTGGACAGCAGGCTGCATCGCGGTTTCAGATCGCGAGATAGAGGAGATCTGGCAAATGGTGCCAAACGGGGCGCTGGTGGTTATTCAGCCGTAGCGACCTGCACCCCGCTATTTGCCGCGCCAATATCCATCACCCACCAAATCTTGCCATTGGGCTCTTGATACCAGCCAAGCCCCATATGGGTGGCGCTTGGGTTTGCCATAGCCTCACGGACGCGTGGATTTGAAATCCAGGCCTGAAAAATACCGACATTATCCATAAAGGTTTCGGCCACATCCTCGCTGGTGATCAAGCCATCGAATCCGGCGCGCTCGGCGCGGCTTTGGGGCGAGGAACGGTCCGACCCGAAGTTCCACGCCCGCAGCTGCGACGCCATATCGCGGGCATGGGTATCGGCAGCGGCGCTCAAAGACGCCGAAAGCGTAAGCGCGGGGGCACCGGCGGCGGCGCGAACCGCATTCACCAGATCGAGCTGATTGAGCCTGATGGAATCGGCCTGCCGCTCGGTAATTCGGGTAATCCCGCTATCCTCGCGCGCAATACACCCCGAAAGCCCGAGGGCCGCCACCAACATTACAATACCCAAACGAAACATAAACCGACTCCAATAAATTATACTTGTCGCCTCAATACGCGATTTTGAACCGGATTCAAACCCCAACAAACCAGACTGACACAGTTGTGAATTGCAATTTGCCACAGCAAGCTTTACATTCGATATGTCTTATTCATGTGAGTAATAATTATGGCTGAAAATCCAAAATCCTTCACGCGCCGCCAGTTCACAACCGGCCTTGTAGCGCTCGGTGCGGCCAGCCCGCTGCTAACGCCGGCTATTTTGCGCGCCCAAGCCGCACCTGCCACGGCAGAATCCGGCCCGCAATTTGTAACCTCGGGCTTTTCAACCAAGCGCTGGCAGGATTATTTTGACAATCGCCGCAAAGGCGTGATCGTTTCGGATACGGTAGAGCGGGTGCTGCATTATTGGTCCGAGGACGGCAACACCTATAACATATATCCAACTTCCGTGCCCCTCACCGAAGAACTGACCCGCAGGGGGCGCACCAGCATCGTTCAGAAGGTGAATGGTCCCGAATGGCGGCCTACCCCGAATATGTTGCGGCGAGATCCCGAGCTGCCACGCTATGTTGGCCCCGGCCCGCAAAACCCGCTGGGCACCCGCGCGCTCTACCTAAGCTGGCAATATTACCGAATTCACGGCACCAATGATACACGAAAAATCGGGCGTCAGGCCTCGAATGGCTGCATCGGGCTTTATAACGAGGATATCGAAGAGCTGTTTGATCTTGCCAAAGTTGGCACCCAGGTTATCCTGATTTAGAAAACCCCGACCAGCCCTTCCTTTCGGCCAAAATCCATGCCTTTCACGAATGTTATCGTAAAAATTCGATAAATACCGCAAATATAGGAAAAATTCATGCCGAATACTGGTGATTTTGCTTGCTTTATGCAACGCTTCACACGATATTCGATGTGTTCGCCGGCGTGTTCAGCGTTGGTAAGTAACTGCCAAATAAACAAATAGGATAACCCAATGAAAAAAATCATCGCTGTTTCTGCCAGCCTTCTTTCCGCTCCTGCCGCATTCGCCGGCACCGTAGCTTATGTTGCGCCTGAGGTTGTAGCCATCGAAGCTCCAGCCACTATGGGCGGCTCCGGCGCCTGGCTCATCCCACTGGTAATC
>WFUK01000450.1 GCA_015485015.1 Paracoccaceae bacterium
GCAATAAGGGCTTCGTCTTCAACGATCAAGATGCGCATCAGCAGCCCGTAATCCTGAGGATCTCACCGGTTTGCGCCGAAATTACTACGGTCTCCAGCCGGCCAGATTGCGAAATCGCTCGGAATTTGTAGCGCGGCTTTTTTCGACGACCCGTAAATTCTACCCCGACAATCCGCCCATCATACTGGTCAATGAACTCTGACCATATCTGCTCGAGCGGGCGAGCATAACCGGCATCTATGGCCTCTCTGGAGCGATTCATGTCCGAGCGTGTTATCTGGATGGCTTCAGATCCCGTGCGGCCATCCGGATTGCAGGTTTCTCTTGGATCTGCTGCGTCATCATCTGGCTCGACAAATACCGTATCGTCTTCTGGGGCATCGGTCGGAAGCGGGCCGGACGGGCCGGACATACCCACGCCAGAAGGCCCGGACGAACCCGAAACCCCTGAGACCGCAGAGATAGTTTCCGCTTTGGCCGCGCTCAAGAACAGGATTTGCGGCGCCACATATGCCGGAACCATGGCACCCGCAAGGCGCTTTAATGCGTTTCTGCGCGCAGGGTTTTCCAGCTTGTTTTCCAATACCTTACCCATTATTCAGCCACCATTTTCGCGGGTTCAGCAGAGCTTATTCGGTTCAGCAGGCCGTTTTTGGCAAAGTCCTTAAAGCAGCTTTTAACATCCCGTTCGATCTGGCCCCGCTTTTGCCCGGGAAAGGCTTCGAGCAATATTTCGACCGCCTCTTCCATACTGGTTGGTTCGCTCAAAATTTGCCACATCATTGCAGCACCTTCATTCAGATAGTGGATGCTCTGACCATTCCGGCCCGTCAAAAAGCTCTGCCCATCCGTAGACACAACCTCCACCCCTTCAGCCTGCTCAAACTGCCCGTAGGATACATTTCTGTAAACACTAAAGGTTCTTTGCCCATTTTCCGCCTCGTTTTCCAGCATGGCGCGCGGTTTATAGCGTGGTATATCTTCGGACCATGCCGAGAATTTCTGCTTCAAGATTTCAATAGCCGGTTCGGCATGATCATATCGCAGCAGATAGGATGGCAGGTTATGGGATAGAAACTGGAGCATCGTCAAAATATCGCCCGCGTTTCCTGCGCGGGAAAAATTCTGCTTGATAATGGTTTTCAAGGCATCCGCAGTGCTGATTTCCTTTAGCTCCGCCGAAGCCCCGTCTTCCCGCTCCAGAAACACAAATCCGCCAATGGGCGCGCTTTCGTTAAAGCTGGCATTTTCGGTTTTTAGCGGGCTGACATAGGTATATTGCTTATTCGAAAGCGTTTTCCGCCGCGCCATATAGGCTTTGGCATTTTCGCCAATCTGCTCAGGCACCGGCAGCCGCAACCGGGGGGATACCCCACTGGAAATTCCGCTGATGATGCCCGCACCGGATACAAAAACCGGCAAAAAATCATCGGTAAACATGCGAATACCCGCAGCATTCATAGCCACCGACAAGGTGCTTTTTCCAGCCCGTCTCGTCGCGGGGAAAACAACCAAACGTCCGGCAAAATCGGCAGCGGCACCATGCAAACACAGCAAGCTGGGATCTTCGCGCAGACGCGCCCATGCAAGCTCTGCAACGATGGCGCAAATGGCATTCACCGGCTCCCGATATCTGTCAACCCGGTCCATAAAGGGGGAGGATAACCTGTAGCGCTCGTCGGACCACTCCAGAGAGGCAAAAACCTCGCTCGGGGTTGAGGTGATTTCATAGGGCCAATGGCTGAAAATATAAGGCAGGGAATCATAAAAATCCGGCTTCACCCGCAAGGAGACACCGGCTTTTAGCCCTTCTAACACCAAATATTTTTGTTCATCAATCATCAAGCACCTTCATGAGAACATTTCCCTACCATAAATGGCAGGGAAATGCATTGTTTTACTAGGTTTCCCTACATTTTTGGTCGCTTAGAAGCCGTTGTCAACCAAGCACTGAAGGTAAACTGGATCGTTCAGGTTTTCTGGACCACATACATCAAGCGCGGTTGCGCCGTTGGCGTTTGTGCCGGTGCCAGTTCCGGTGCCAGTTCCGGTGCCTGCGCCGCTTGGGCCAGACGAGCTTGCGCCAGACGAGCTTGCAGCCGAAGCCGGGCTTGCAGCCGAAGCCGAGCTTCCTCCACCGCCGGATGCGCCGCTTGCACGCGCCACCGATAGCGTGGTCAGAGCTGGCACAGAATAGCTTGCCGCAGCGAGAAGGCCGATTCGGCCAAGCATTTTGCGGCGGGACAGAACGTTGTTGGTTTCAGCTTTAGACATAATATTTTCCTTTTTTTTCATTGGAAGCCACAGCAGGTAACTCCCTATGAATACCGTTATAGAATCAGACCCTAGTCAAAACCCTTACACGCATTGTCATATTTTGGTCAGGTTCAAATTTGGTTGAAATCATGGACTAATAAATAAACCTATAGCCGGCCACACTGTGATTAGTGCAAAAAAAAGCCCCCACCAAATTGGAAGGGGCAATATTTTAGTA
>WFUK01000451.1 GCA_015485015.1 Paracoccaceae bacterium
CGGGCGCGCCTGTTTGAGTGCGGCTTGGCAATCGCTTGGGCTGGCTTCGATCACCCGTCCAACGATATGTCTGCGCCGGGCCGGATTGCAGATATCCAGCGCCTCGCCGCCCTCGAATTTTCCCACCAATAACGGCGGCACCTGCCAGAGCCTGTCTTTCATCCCCGCGCGCGCCCTCTGCAGGCATTCCGTCACATCAAGCCCCGCCAGATCAGCCCCAATGGCGTTGACCCGCTCGGGCTGAAACAGATCTTCAGGCCGTATCGTCGCCGGATTGCGCGGGGCATCCAGATACAGCTCCACCTCTGCAAAAGGGCAAGCCGCTACGATCTTTGCCGGAATTCCCTCATCGGTAATCTGGTTCACAAACGAGCTATTCGCCCCGTTTTCCAGCAAGCGCCGCACAAGATAGGCCAGCAGGTCCCGATGCGCCCCGACCGGCGCATAAATGCGGCAGCGGGTGGCGTTTTGCGCCTTCACAATATCATGCAGCCCCTCCCCCATCCCGTGTAACCGCTGAAATTCATACCGCGCACCAAGGGGAGCCAGCTCAAGGATCGCCGCAACCGTATGGGCATTATGGGTGGCAAATTGCGGATACACCCGCGCCCCCATGTTCAAAAGCTGCTTTGCGCAAACGATATAAGACACATCGGTGCTGGCCTTTCGCGTGAATACCGGAAAGCCGTCCAGCCCCTCGACCTGCGCCAGCTTGATCTCGCTATCCCAATAGGCCCCCTTGACCAAACGCACCATAATCCGGCGGTCCAGCCGCTTGGCCAGCGCCTCCAGCCAGTTCAGCACATAGGGCGCACGCGGGGCATAGGCCTGCACCACCACGCCAAACCCGTCCCACCCCGCGAGGCTTTCGCTTGATAAAACCGTCTCGATAATATCGAGCGAGATATCCAGCCGCGCGGCCTCCTCGGCATCAATATTAAAGCCCATATTGGCCGCCGCCGCCCGCTCGGCCAAGGCCAGCACTTTTGGCACCAAACTCGCCATAACCCGCTCACGCTGGCTGAATTCATAGCGCGCGCACAGGGCGGAAAGCTTCACCGATATGCCCGGATTATCTGCCGGATGCGCGGCCTTGCTATGGCTGGCAATTTCCTCGATCGCCGTTTTATAGCTTGTAAAATACCGTTCGGCATCCTTTGCCGTTATCGCCGCCTCGCCCAGCATATCGTAGGAATAGGCATAGCCTTTCGCCTGCATGCCTTGCGCCCGTTTCATCGCCTCGCCAATATCGCGCCCAAGCACAAATTGCCGCCCCATTTCCTTCATCGCCCGCGCCACCGCCGCCCGGATCACCGGCTCCCCTAACCGCTTCACCATGCTGCGCACATGCCCCGCCAGCCCCGGCGCGCCCTCGTCCAGCACCTTGCCGGTCAGCATCAAGGCCCAGGTAGACGCATTCACCAAGCTCGAACTGGAGCGCCCCAAATGCCGGCCCCAATCCGCAGGGCTGATTTTATCCTCGATCAGGGCATCCATGGTTTCGCTATCGGGCACCCGCAATAGCGCCTCGGCCAGCGTCATCAGGGCCACGCCCTCATCGGTAGACAGCCCGTATTCCTGCAAAAACACTTCCATCAAGCCCGCATTCGGGGCCTTGCGAATATCCTCCACCAATGTGGTTGCCCGCGCCGCGATCGCCGCCAAAGCCTCGCTCGACAGGCTTGCCGCCGCCAGCAATTCGCGCAATGCGCCGCCTTCGTCTGCACGGATATTTTGCCGGATGATATCTCTAAGATCAGTCATGATTGCCTCCAATCGGGCTATGATAGGTCGAATTCAACGCACTTATCTCCTTATTTTTCTTGTATTACAGGCAATAGGAGCATATTTCTCCCAAAACACAGGAGTTTTGACCATGCCGCTGGATTCATTTGATCGCCAGATTCTAAAGCACCTCACCGCCAATGGCCGCATGCGCATCACCGAGCTGGCCAGCCATATCGGCCTTTCCAAAACCCCGTGCCAAGCGCGGGTGAAGCGGCTGGAGGCCGAGGGCTATATCCTTGGCTACCACGCGGCCCTGAGCGCCGAAAAGCTGGGCCTTAGCCATATCGCCTTTGTGCAGATCACGCTCAACAACACCCGCGAACCAGCGCTGGTGGCCTTTAATGCCGCGGTTCGGGCGCTGCCGGAAATCGAGCAATGCCATATGATCGCGGGCGGGTTTGACTATCTGCTAAAGGTTCGCACATCGGATATCGAGGCCTACCGGAAAATCATGGGAGAGCAAATATCGACCCTGCCGCATGTAAAATCTTCCTCCACCTTTGTGTCTATGGAAGCGGTAAAAGAGTCCGCACCGCTTACCCCGTAGGCAGTAGTTTTGCATGACCATAATATAGTGGAACGGCACTGGCAGGAGCTAAGAGGCTCGGCCTTGACCTGCGGTTTTAGAGGCCGTTTATCTACATTATAGAGACCTCAGCAACAAAATTAGCTGCATAACAATGAAAACTGATTCATCTTATTTACGCTGCTAACTGCTCAAAATACGGGGACCACCTCTCTTATGAATAAGCGCGGTCTTCCCGTTCGCGAATTTACCTGTTTTCACTCCGTCCTCCAGTCTAGAGACGATAGCCAGCCTCGTTGTCATAAGTCGTAACCGGTTACTACCTACACTTATTAAAACCGTGTAATATAGCTTGGAATGTTAGCGGGTGTTTGCCGGAAGTGCAGAACCCCGCTTGAAGCTATGTCATGAGTGCAGCCTTTTCCATCCAGTAGTGCCTGATAGAAAGACATGCAGACCATGACAGCGATGACCAAAACACTTCCCGCATTTGCGGCCAATACCTTTACCTCTGATTTTCAAGGCTGGTCGGATATCACAGCCCTGCCCGATGGCCGCTATGTTCTGACCTGGGTTTCCTGGTTGCAAGATGGCAACGGCAACGGGGTTATCGCGCGGATATTCAACGCAGATGGCACGCCGGCGGGTAGCGAATTTGTGGTGAATACATTTACCACCGGCTCCCAGCAGCTTCCGAAAACCGTGGCATTGGCGAATGGGGATTTTGTTATTGTCTGGGAGGCCTACGGGCCGGAGGGACCGTTTAACAGCGGCATTTACGGCCAGAGATTTGACAGCACCGGCACCCCGATTGGCATCGAGTTCGGGATTAATACCTTTACAGCCGATAATCAGAAAAATCCGGCGATCACCGCACTTGCCGATGGCGGCTTTGTGGTGACATGGCAATCCAGCGGGCAGGAAACCGGAACAAATACCGCCGAAGGCATCTATGCCCAGCGCTATGATGCGGATGGTGTGGCCGTGGGTGCAGAACTCCATGTGAACACCTATACGCCGGGGATGCAACGCAACGCCGATGTAACCGCGCTGGAAGGCGGCGGCTATGTGGTGATGTGGCAATCCGAGGGGCAGGATGGCAATCTGGACGGCATTTTTGGCCAGATTTACGGGGCGGACGGCCTCCCCTCAGGGTCGGAATTCAGTGTGAACAACTACACAATCCAGAATCAATACGGGGTGAAGGTCACCGCATTGGCCGACGGGGGCTTTGTGGCCACGTGGTCGTCCTACGGGGAGGATGGCAACGGTGCCGGTGTTATTGCCCAGCGATTTGATGCCGCCGGTGCCAAGGTTGGAGCGGCGTTTCAGGTCAACACCTATACCACCAATAACCAGTCTTACCCGGACGTTGCCGCATTGGCAGACGGGGGCTATGTGATTGTCTGGACCTCGTGGCTACAGGACGGCGACGGCTACGGCACTTATGCGCAACGGTTTGATGCCAGCGGCACAAAAGTCGGGGGCGAGGAGCGGATCAATACCGGCACGGTCGGCAATCAGGATCGCGCATCCATTACCGGCACCGCGGATGGCGGCTTTATTATCAGCTGGACCGCTGCGGATTATAACCCTGACCCGGGCGATGTTTACATCCAGCAATATGACACCCAGCTTTTCGGCACGGCGGCGGATGATATTGTGTCGGACGATATCGGCGCGGATTGGATGATCGGACAAGGCGGAAATGACAAGCTTTACGGGCTATTGGGCGACGACGTTCTGGAAGGCGGCCTTGGCAATGACGTGCTGGATGGCGGGGTGGGGGTTGATACCGCCAGCTATGC
>WFUK01000452.1 GCA_015485015.1 Paracoccaceae bacterium
CCGTTGAACGACTTGGCCTGAAGGGCGATGGCATTATCGCTGGCGATATCTTTGCGCCCTTCACCCTGCCCGGCGAAATTGTCGAGGGCGAGGTGAAAAACGGCCAGCTCGAAATTGCGGCCCGCTTGAGCGATTCCGAGGCGCGGGTGCAGCCCGCTTGCCGCCATTTTGGCAGCTGCGGCGGCTGCGCCCTTCAGCATGGATCCGATGAGTTTCTGGCCAGATGGAAGCGCGAAATCATCGAGCGCGCCTTGGCCGCGCAGGGGGTGCAGGCCGATATTCGCCCCACCATCACCTCCCCCAGCCATAGCCGCCGCCGCGCCACGTTTTCGGCGCGGCGCACCAAGAAAACCACGCAGGTCGGCTTTCACAAGCGCGGTTCGGCCGAGATTTTCAACCTGATAGAATGCCCGCTTCTAGTGCCGGAAATCCTCTCGGCCCTGCCCGCCTGCCATGCGCTGGCGGGCCTTGGCGCTTCGCGCACCGCCGAGATCAAGATTTCCGTCACCCACAGCCCAGCCGGACAAGACCTGCAGGTGCGCGATGCCAAAGCGCTGGACGGACCGCTCCGCGCCCGCCTCGCCGCCCTCGCCAGCGAGCATAATCTGGCGCGGTTAAGCTGGAATGACGAGCTGGTCGCGGATCGAAAACGCCCCGTGCAGACCATGGGCAAAGCGCAAATCTTGCCGCCTTCCGGTGCTTTTTTGCAGGCTACAGCCCATGGGCAGGCCGCGCTGGTTGCCGCAATGCAGGAGGCGGTATCGGAGGCCAAGCGGGTGGCGGATCTATTTGCCGGCTGCGGCACATTTTCCCTGCCGCTGGCCGAAAAGGCCGAGGTGCATGCGGTGGAAGGCCTGCCCGATATGCTAAAAGCGCTGGATGCGGGCTGGCGGCATGCGCAGGGCTTGAAAACCCTGACAACCGAAGCCAGAGATCTGTTCTCCCGCCCCTTGGTGCCGCTGGAATTGAAGCATTTTGATGCGGTTGTGGTTGACCCGCCGCGCGCCGGGGCCAAGACCCAAATCGCCGAAATCGTCACCTCCGGCATTCGGCAGATGGGTGCGGTTTCGTGTAATCCGGTCAGCTTTGCGCGCGATGCCAAAGCCCTGATCGAGGGCGGTTTTACCCTTGACTGGGTGCAGCCGGTAGACCAGTTTTTATGGTCAGGCCATGTGGAGCTAGCGGCGCGTTTTAGCCGCTAGAGCCGCGTTCCTATTATTTGATTCGGCGGCGCGACCTCGCCATTTTATTTTACGCACAATTTATCCCGAAAACCGGTCCCCACCTTTCAGATTGCGCTCTAGCGGCTCTGAAACACATCCAGTACAGGCTTTTCCCTGCCCTGCCGGTCAAACAGGCCCGAGCGGTTGTGATAGGAACTGTCATCATCAGTAAGCTTGAAATAATAGGCCAGATCCACCGGCAGCCCCTGCATGACCATCAGATAATCCACCAGCCTTACGGCCTGATAAGGCGGGTCATCGCGCTCCAGCTCCGGGTTCGGGCCACCAAATTCGCTGACAATCACCGGCGCGCGGGCAAGGCGGGTGAAACTGCGGATGAATGCCGGCCACAGGTCGGGCGTATCATAAAGATGGATATCCGCCAGATCGTAGCGCGCGGCTTTCAGCACCATCTCCACCTCGGCCAGATCAGCAGCATAACCCGCCCGCGCCCGGCCGCAAACCGCATTCTGCACATAGGCGTTCAGGTCCAGCTCCCGGCGCAGCCCATAGGCGCTTTGGTCTAGCTGCATGCCGTTCAGGCACACGGCCTCGTAAAGCTGGGCGCGGGTGGTAATGCCGCCCAGCACCACTGTCAGCCCCGGCCTGACCCGCTTGACCAGATCATAAAATGCATTTTGCTGCGCAATATATTGCGCCACATCGCCGACATAAAGATTGTCCCATTCATTGCCGAACTGGATCGAGGTGATCTGCCCGCCAATCCGGCCCAACAGAGCGGTGACATAGGCCTCGAAAGCCGGCCAATCGGTGATTTCGCAGGTATAGGCGTTGCGCGCCCCACATGCCCAATTTGGCCCGTCGCTCTGGATGGTGAGCATGATGCGCAGCCCGGCCGCGCTCAGCGCGCCGATCCGGGCCTCGACCGCTTGCCATTTGTAATTGCCACGGCTTGGCTCGCGCATTGCCCAAGCCTCGGCAATGCGGATATCAACCACCCCCAGCGCTTGCAGTTTTTCAATGGTAAAGGCGATTTCAGCCGCGGTTTTCACCGGCGGAAAGCTCATGCCCAGACGCGGTTGCGCCGTCGCGGGCAGAGAAAGGCCCAGCAAAAGGGCAAGCAAGGCCAGCCCCCGCAGCGCTGAACGGTGCGAAAATCGCCAGCACTTTCGCATCCGGTTATTATTCTTTCGGCGTGGTTTTTACGCCCAGAATTCCGTAAATCGGGCAAAAGCTGAACACGGCGGTGGTCAGCAACACCCCCCCGACAGCCACGCCAAGCCAGCCAAGCCCGCCCAGATATCCGAGATAGCTAACCACAAATAGCGCCATTCCGATCAAAATACGCAGCGCCCGATCCAGCGATCCGATGTTGTTATTGAACTTCATCTCAATTACCTCGCACATGGAGTGAATATTAAACAGATCTTAAGCCTAAGGCAGTATCCGTTTAAAATCAATGGCATCATTCCTTGGTTTGCGCTTCAAGCGTATCAAATACCGCGTCGATCGCATTACTCATCCCGCGAAATTTGGCGTCTTTGGTGCGGTAATGCAGCTTTGCGCCCGGAATTTTTGACAAAGCCTCCGCCCCCGGGATGGCATAAGAGAAGCCCAGATCCAGCCAGTATTGGAAGTGCTTATCCCGCCCGAGGCTGAGCGTGTTTTTCTGCATCAGCTTCAATTGCTCGGCCTCGTCCATCGGCTCCAAATGGCTCACTTCGATTTTATAGTTGATCGCAGGGGTCACAATGCCGACCACCTTACCACCCACAACCGGCGGCGGCCCTTGCAAGGCGGCGCAGAATTCGCGCGGCTGCATGCCGAATTTATCGCCAAGCTTGCCGTAATCCTTTGGCTCGAATTTCGCCACCACCTTGGGCCGATAGCGCCGCTGCGGGCCAAGCAGGGTGGTTGGATTGCGGGCAAAGCGCAACAGGTCGGGGAATTGGCGGGTGGACCCCATACCGACAAATATCTCGGACGGAAAGCCAGCGGCATAAATGCCGTCTTCATCCGCCTTGATAAAACAGCGCTCATTGGCGATCAGCTGCGCGCCTTCTTTCACCATGGCGCTGAGCAGCGTGGTTTTACCCGAGCCGCCCTTGCCACAAACAATCACCACCCCGCGCTCGGTTGCATAGGCGCCGGCATGATAGTTGCAATAGCCCAGCCCCTCCAGATAGCGGGTCATGATCTCCAGAACCACGCCATTCAACTGCCGAACGGGCCAGCGGGTGCGCGAGCCATAGGCGACCTGAATTTTATCCACAGCACGATCAACCAGATAAACAATCCCTTCAACCGGTTCGAACATCATATAGGTGGTCTCGTCCAGCAACAATACATTCAGCGTGCTGGAACTGGACCGGTTCACCGTCATCGTCACCCCGTGGGTCTCGATCATCCAGGCGGCCTGCACCACGATCTCGTCGGAATGGACAAAATCCAGATCAAATTCCGCCAGCACCTCGCTCGGATCATCTTCCTTGAAATAGGGATCCATGAAGGCCTTCATCGAACTTACCAATTTGGGCGATTCGTTGCGCAAATTGATCTTCAAGCCCAGGGTTGTAAGCGTGGTATATGTCGTCAAATAGGATTGTTGGGCCGCAAATAAAGCCAATAATCGGGTGTGATCTGTGGTCAGCATAAAAAATCTTTCAATGGCCCTGCCCGCGCGGGGCAAGCAGGGCAGCAGGTTACTGGGTGTTTTGCGAAATCAGGGCGCGGGCGCGCACCAGCAGATCTTGCCCGTCAATGCCCTTGGCTTCCATTTCGGCCAACCAGCGATCAATCACGGGTTGCGCGGCGGCTTCCCATGTTGCAAGATCCTCGCCCTCGATGGTGACGATGGTATTGCCGCGATCCACCGCCACAGCGCGGCCTGCGGCATCGGCATCCTGCATGATCCGCCCGGCATTGGCCGAGAAATCAGCCCCCGATACGGAATCAAGAATGGCCTGCAAATCGGCCGGCATGGCCTCGTATGACGCCTTGTTCATCACCAGCACAAAAGCGGCGGTATAAAGCGTGCGCTCGCCGACAAATTCGGTATGGGCGTTGGTTAGCTCGGCGATTTTCAGCGCTTTGGTCACCTCCCACGGAATTACCGTGCCGTCAATCACCCCTTTGGCGAGGTTTTCCGGCAGGGCCGGCACCGGCATGCCGATCGGGGTAGCCCCCAGTTCGCCAAGCAGGTCATTGATCACGCGGGTCGGGCCGCGCAGCTTCAGCCCGTCCATATCGTCAATGCTTTCAATAGGATCGCCATTCACATGGATCACCCCCGGCCCATGCACCCATGCGCCCAGCATATGGAAATCGGCAAAATCCGTATCGGCCATATCGCTGGCATACATATCCCAATAGGCGCGCGAGGTCGCCTCGGCATTGCTCATCATAAAGGGCAGCTCAAACACCTCGACGCGCGGAAAGCGGCCCGGGGTGTAGCCCGGCAATGTCCATGCGATATCGACCACTCCATCGGCGACCTGATCCATCAGCTGCGTCGGAGAGCCGCCCAGCGCCATCGCCGAATAGATTTCAACCTTGATCCGCCCGTCAGAGGCTTCGGCCACCGCTTCGGCCCAAGGGAATAGTATTTGCGCTGGCACCGTGGCTTGCGGTGGCAAAAACTGATGCATCCGCAGGGTGACTTCCTGCGCCGCGACGGGCAGCGCCCCGGCCATAAGAATCGCGGCAAAACCGGCGGTCAAAAAGTTGCTTTTTGTCATCTCTATCTCCTTTTGGGCACGGGATGCGCGCCTCCCCTATCTTATAAGTATACCGTTATAGCACAGGGCATAGCATGGGGGAAAAAATCTTTTCAATCAATCCTTAGATTTCACTGGAAAAGGCAGATAGAGAGTCGTATGTTTCCGATAGGAAACTTGGTAGACAAAGGTATACCAATAATGCAAGCCTACAGCACAAGGTGGCCCCGATGAGCGAACCCCGTAAAACCCCGTTATATGATCTGCATGTCGAACTTGGCGGTAAAATGGTTGATTTTGCTGGCTGGATGATGCCGGTGAACTACCCCGCAGGGGTGGCCGCCGAGCATAAGCACTGCCGCGAAAAGGCGGCGCTTTTTGATGTATCCCATATGGGGCAGGTCGAATTGCGCGGGGAGAACGTGGCCGAACAGCTCGAATCGCTGTGCCCGTCGAGCTTCACCCCGCTGGCTGAAGGCAAGGCGCGCTATACGTTTTTCACCAATCCCGAGGGCGGGATCATGGATGACCTGATCGTTGCCAATGCGGGGGATCACTTTTTTGTTGTGGTCAATGCCTCGATGCGGGATCAGGATATCAACCATATGCGCGGCCTTGATATCGAGGTGCGCGAGCTTTCCCGCGCCCTGATCGCTGTGCAAGGGCCAGCCGCCGAAGCGATTGTATCGGGCCATGCGCCCATCGCGGCCGAGCTGAAATTCATGCAAACCGCGCTGGCGGATATTGGCGGGGTAGAGGTGCGCATTTCCCGCCTTGGCTATACCGGCGAGGATGGCTACGAGATCTCGATCCCCGAGGAAAACGTGGTTGAAATCGCGCGGTTGCTGCTGGAGCATCCCGATCTGGAGCCAGCCGGGCTTGGCGCGCGCGATAGCCTGCGGCTGGAAGCGGGGCTGTGCCTCTATGGCAATGATATCGATAATGACACATCTCCAGTGGAGGCCAACCTGACATGGGCGATGCAGAAAAAGCGCCGCGAGGGTGGTGGTTTTCCCGGCGAAGCCCGTATTTTACAAGAACTGGCCAATGGCCCGGCCCGCAAGCTGGTCGGCATCAAGCCCGAGGGGCGCGCACCGGCGCGGCGCGGGGTTGAAGTGGCTTCTGTAGCTGGTAATATCATCGGCAGCATCACCTCCGGCGGTTTTGGCCCCACCTTTGAAGGGCCGATCTCCATGGGGTATGTCGCCACCGAATTTGCCGAGGCCGGCACATCGGTCAATCTAATCATCCGGGGCAAAGCCCGCCCCGCCACCATCATCAAGCTGCCCTTCGTGGCGCAAAACTACAAACGCTAGAAAAGGGTTCAGCAATGACCATCTATTACACCGAAGAACATGAATGGATTGATGTGGACGGCGATACCGCCACTCTAGGCATCACCACACACGCCGCCGAAGCCCTTGGCGAAGTGGTATTTGTCGAGCTGCAAGACGCCGGCGAAACCTTTGACAAGGACGATGAAATCGGCGTGGTCGAAAGCGTAAAAGCCGCTTCCGAACTTTATGCCCCGCTGGCGATGGAAATCATCGAGGCTAACGGCGCGCTGGAGGATAACCCCGGCATGGTCAATGAAGACCCCGAGGGCAATGCGTGGTTTTACAAGCTCAAAATATCTGATACCGCCGAGCTGGAAAACCTGCTTGATGTAAACGCCTATAAAGCCCTGATCGACTAACCCTTCGCGCCAAAGGCCCCCCGCCTTTGGCGTATATTCCTTTGGCGCATACCTCCGGAGCCTGCCCATGCCCTTCGAGCCCACCCGCTATCTGCCTTATGATTTCGCCAACCGCCGCCATATCGGTCCCTCACCCATCGAAATGGCCGAGATGCTCAAGGTGGTCGGGGTGGAAACGCTCGACCAGCTGATCGACGAAACCGTGCCCGAAAGCATCCGGCAAGCGGGCGAGCTAAAGCTGCAAACCCCGCTAACCGAGCGCGATGTGCTGCACCATATGGAAGCGGTGATCGGCCAGAATAAAGTGCTGACCTCGCTGATTGGCCAAGGCTATCACGGCACCATGACCCCGCCGGTGATCCAGCGCAATATTCTGGAAAACCCCGCATGGTATACCGCCTATACCCCCTACCAGCCCGAAATCGCCCAAGGGCGGCTGGAGGCGCTGCTGAATTTTCAAACCATGGTCAGCGACCTCACCGGCCTGCCCATCGCCAATGCGTCCTTGCTGGACGAAGCCACCGCCGCCGCCGAAGCTATGACCATGGCCAAGCGCGGCAGCAAATCCAAGGCCAACGCGTTTTTTGTCGATGAAAACTGCCACCCGCAAACCATCGAGGTGATCAAAACCCGCGCCGAGCCGCTGGGGATCGAGGTGATTGTGGCCAACCCCGAAATAGACATGGACCCCGCCTCGGTATTTGGCGCGATCTTCCAATATCCCGGCACCTATGGCCGCGTGCGCGATTTCAGCCCCTGCA
>WFUK01000453.1 GCA_015485015.1 Paracoccaceae bacterium
CCTTCACGAGCGCCTGCGCAATCTGGGATCAACCCATGCATAGGTGATATCAACGATAAACGTGACCATAATGACGGCGAATACCAGCAGCATCACCACGCTTTCCACCACGATCAAATCGCGCTGGGTGATGGCCTTGAAGATCATGCTGCCAAGGCCTGGCAGATAGAAAATCTGCTCGATGATAATCGCCCCGGCCAGCAAAAACGAGAATTGCAGGCCGATGATCGTTAGCACCGGAATAAGCGCATTGCGCAGCGCGTGATGCACCAAAGCCCCGCGCGCCGTGCGCCCCTTGGCCCGCGCGGTGCGCATAAAATCCTCGGACAGCGTATCAAGCAGGGCCGAGCGCATGACGCGGGCGAGGATGGAGGCTTGCGGCAGCGCCAGCACAAAGGCCGGCAAGGTCAGCGCCTTAAATCCCGCCAACGGATCATCCCAACCCGGAAAACCGCCGGCGGAGAATAGCTGGTATTTGAGGGCAAAAATATTCACCACAATCATGGCAAACCAGAAATTCGGAATGGCGACGCCGAGCTGGGTGCCGCCCATCACCAGCCAATCGGCCCAGGAGCCGCGCTTGGTGGCGGCAATAATGCCGATGGGAAAAGCGATCAGGGTGGAAAGCAGCAACGCATAGATCGCCAGTGGCAACGAGACCCAGACCCGCCCCTCGATCATCTCGGAAACCGGCACGCGGTAGGAATAGGAAATACCCAGATCGCCCTGCATCAGCCCCGAAATCCAGCTCCAGTAGCGCGCCAGCATCGATTGATCCAGCCCGAGCTGAACCCGCAGCGCATCAACCGCATCCTGGGTGGCATTGATCCCCAGCATCAACCTTGCGGCATCGCCGGGGATGATTTCGATGGTGAAAAACACCACCATCGAAGCCGCAATCAGGCTAAGGCCCAATGAAAGCAGGCGTTTGAGGGTAAATCTAAGCATAAACGCCCCGAATTGGCCCGCGCGCGGTGGCGCGGGCCGGTTGGATTAATGTTCCCAATATACCTCGGCGAGGTTGCTGCCTTGGGTCGGAGCATTCTCCCATAGGCCACGAATATCAGCCTTGGCAACACCGGTTTTCGCCAGCTGGAACAGATAGCCGTTTACATAATCATCCGCGATCATACGCTGGGCAGATTGCATCAGGTTAAAGCGGGTCAGGGTATCTGTGGCTGCGTTCAGCTCCTCCATCAGCGCCTGGAATTCGGGGCTGTCATATTGGAAATAGTAGTCGGGGTTGGCATAAATTCCGATATCCATCGGCTCGGTATGGCTGACGATCGTCAGGCCGAAATCCTTGCCTTTGAACACTTCCTCCAGCCATTGGCCCCATTCCAGATTGGTCACTTCGGTTTCGATCCCGACCGCACGAAGCTGGGCCGCGATGATCTCTCCGCCGCGCCGCGCATAGGATGGCGGTGGTAGCTTGAGCGTGGTGGTAAAGCCATCCGGATAGCCCGCCTCGGCCAGCAATTGCCGCGCCAGATCGGGATCATAATTGCTTTGGTTGGTCAGATCGAGATAAGCGGGATTATGCGGGGCAAAATGGCTGCCTATCGGGGTGCCATAGCCAAACATCGCGCCGTCAATAATGGCGTTGCGATCAATGGCATGGGCCAGCGCCTCGCGCACCTTCACATTATCAAAGGGCGGCATTTTGTTGTTGGTCGAGAGAATAGTCTCGCCCTCGGTCGAGCCAACAATGACGCTAAAGCGCGGATCGGCGTCGAATTGCGCGAGGTTTTCAGGCGCGGGGAAGGTCGGGAAAGCATCGATGTCGCCAGACATCATGGCATTAAACGCCGCTGTCGGATCCGAGATATATTTGATGGTTACGGTTTCCAGCTTGGCCGGATCGCCCCAGTAATTTTCGTTGCGGGTCATGGTAATGCTATCGCCCTGCACCCAGTTGGTGAAGGTAAAGGCGCCGGTGCCGTTGGGTTGGGTTTTCAGCGCCTCGATATCGTCGCCCTCATTCAGGATCACCGCATCGCCCCATGCCATATTAAACAAAAAGCTGCCATTGGGGGCGGAAAGCGTTACCACCACGGTGGTATCATCGGGCGCGCTCACATCGGCAATGCTGGCAAACAGGCCTTTTTGCGCGTTCACGCTATCCTCGGCGCGGGCGCGGTTGAGCGACCATACCACGTCGGAGGCGGTCAGATCAGAGCCATCATGGAATTTCACGCCGCTTTGCAGGGTGAAGGTATAGGTCAGGCCATCCTCGGAAATATCCCAGCTTTTGGCCAGCCCTTTGATGATCGAACCATCAGAGGCGAATTCGGTCAGGCCTTCATAGATGTTGATATAAACCACATTATCAATCGCACCGGCCGCGCCCGCTGTCGGGTCCAGATGCGGCGGCTCTAGTTGATCACCAAGGGTGAGGCTGGTATTTTCGGCCATCGCGCCGGTCGCCAGCAAGGCCAATATACCGGCCCCTGTTAAAATGCGTTTCATATCACTCTCCTAGTTTTGCGGGGAAGGCCCCGTGAGTAATTTAGCGAGCGCAAGGCCCATCACTTTGGCCGAGGCGATCATGTCATCCACCACGATATATTCATCGGGTTGATGCGCCAGATCGAGAATCCCCGGCCCATAGGCAATACAGTTCTTCATCCGCCCGATACGGTCAATGTGTTTTTGGTCATATGTGCCGGGCGACACCACATATTCGGCTTTTTTTTCCATCACCGCTTCAATCGCCGCCGCCACGGTTGTA
Organism: Paracoccaceae bacterium; assembly: GCA_015485015.1. Classification (GTDB taxonomy): domain Bacteria; phylum Pseudomonadota; class Alphaproteobacteria; order Rhodobacterales; family Rhodobacteraceae; genus UBA3077. The sequence continues at coordinate 2,732 of WFUK01000453.1, forward strand.
ACCACGGGGGCGGTTTTCTCGGTCATGCTGGGGTTTACCGAGTGGATCGGGGTGAAATCATAGCGAAAATCCTGGCGCTCGGATTTGACCTTTTCCAACACGGCGCGCAGCTCGGCCTCCACATCCTCGATATTCTCCTCCAGCAAGAACCGCCGATCGACGATCATTTTACAATGGTCCGGCACCACAGGGCTGGGCAGGCCGGTAAAGCCTGCCTCCGGTTCGGCCTGCCCGCCATGGATGGAGTTGATATTCATCGTGCTTTGCTTTGCCCCCTCGGGGATCACCGGCATTTCGGTGCGTTTTTTGGCCAGCGCGGGAAAAAGGCTCGCCTCCATTTCGGCCATGACCGCCCCCATATGGCGCACCGCGCAATCGCCAAGAAAGGGCATAGAGCCATGGGCGATGCGGCCATGGGTTTCGATCTCGGCCCAAAACACCCCGCGATGGCCAAGGCAGACCCGATCCTTGTGCAGCGGCTCGGGGATAATCACATGCTGCACGCGCTCGGGGCTGAAATACCCCTGCTCCGAAAGATAAGCCACGCCGCCAAAGCCGCCGGTTTCCTCGTCGGCCGTGCCGGAAATTTCAATCGCGCCGCTGAAATCCGGCCATGCCTCAAGGAAGGCCTCCACCGCGATGATCGAGGTCGCCAGCCCACCCTTCATATCGCAAGAGCCGCGACCATAAATCTTGCCATCGTGCAATTCGCCACCAAATGGATCGCGGGTCCAGCCCTGCCCGATGGTCACCACATCGATATGGCTGTTAAAATGCACGCATTCCCCCGTGCGCTCGCCCTCATAGCGGGCAACAATATTCCAGCGCGGGTATTTTTCGCTATCACCGGGGGTATCAAAGGCCCGGATCAGCTCGGTTTCAAAGCCGCGCGCCGCCAGCCGCACATCCAGATATTCACAAATATCGCGGTAAAACTCGCCGGGCGGATTAAGGGTCGGGATGCGGATCAGGTCTTGCGTCAGCGCGATCAATTCGTCTCGTTTTCCATCGACCCTGCTCATAAACCCACGCTGCTTGTCGTCCATATCCAGCTCCTTGCAATTCTGCTCCATGCTCCTTTAATCTGGCCCTGCGCTCAAGACAGTAGGATTACGGATGCCAAAAACCCTCGATGAAATCGCTTTTGACCTTGCGCCCATTGGCGTGGTTTTGACCGAAAACCGCATTATTAAATCATGCAACCAGACCTTCGCCCATATGTTTGGTTATCCGCGCGAGGCCTTGCTCGATCAATCCTTTCGAATGCTTTATCCGAGCGCTACCGAATTTGACGCCATTCGCGATGTCGGCCTGCAAGCGCTGAAATCCACGGGGCAATATTCTGACGAGCGCATCATGCACCGCCGCGGTGGCACCCCCTTTTGGGCGAGGGTTCGCGTGGCTACCCCCAACCCCGATCATCCGCTTTCAAGGGCCGTTTTGAGCTTTGCCGACATCTCGGGCCAGCGCCAAGAGGTGGAGCTGACGCCGCGCGAAAAGCAGGTGGTGATGCGCCTTGGGCAGGGCCATACCAGCAAGGAAATCGCGCGCGATCTAGGTCTGTCTCCGCGCACGATCGATGATTACCGCGCCAGATTGCTGCGTAAATTCAAGGCCAGAAACCTCGCGGAACTTTTGAGCCGGATCATGGGGGTTGGCGGCTAACCCA
>WFUK01000454.1 GCA_015485015.1 Paracoccaceae bacterium
GCCCTCCACGCTCTCTGCTCCATGCACAATCAGGTAATCTTCGCCTTCTTCGATCCGCACGCCATTCGCCTTTAGCCCGCGCGCCATGGCGTCGATCCGGTCACATTCCTTCACCCGCATTTCCTTGATGCCGCGCATGATGGTTGCCCCTTCGGCGGTGGCGGCGATGGCGGCCAAAACCGGATATTCGTCGATCATGCTCGGCGCGCGTTCGGGCGGCACCTCGACCCCCTTCAGCGGGCCAAAGCGCACCTGCAAATCCGCCACCGGCTCCCCGCCCTCGATACGCTTGTTTTCAAAGGTGATATCCGCGCCCATTTCCACCAGCGTGGTAAATAGCCCGTTGCGGGTCGGGTTTTGGCTGATGCCCGGCACGATAATATCGGAGCCTTCCACCAAAAGCGCGGCGGCCACGGGGAAGGCGGCAGAGGAAGGATCGCGCGGCACAGCGATGGTCTGGCCGATTAGTTCCGGCTGGCCTTGCAGGGTGATCACGCGGCCCTCATCGGTGATTTCGGTGCGGATATCCGCGCCAAAGCCCGCCAGCATCCGCTCGGTATGATCCCGCGTGGCTTCCTGCTCGATCACCACGGTTTCGCCGGGGGCATTCAGCCCCGCCAGCAGCACCGCCGATTTCACCTGCGCCGAGGGCATCGGCGTGGCATAGCGCACGGGCAGCGGGTCTTTCGCCCCGACCAGCGTGAGGGGCAGGCGGCCACCCGTGCGGCCCACGGCCTTAGCCCCGAACAGCTTTAGCGGGTCGGTAATCCGGCCCATCGGGCGGGCGCGCAACGAGGCGTCACCGGTAAAAGTAGCGGTGATCGGGCTGGTGGCCATCGCGCCCATGATCAGCCGAACCCCCGTGCCGGCATTGCCGCAATCAATCACCGCATCCGGCTCGGCAAAGCCGCCCACACCCACGCCCTGCACCACCCATTCGCCGTCGCCCAGCCGCTCGACCTCTGCGCCAAAGGCCTGCATGGCCTTGCCGGTATCCAGCACATCCTGACCTTCCAGCAAGCCGGTGATCCGCGTTTCCCCCACGCTCAACGCCCCGAGGATCAAAGAGCGGTGCGAGACAGATTTATCGCCGGGCACCCGCGCCACGCCGCGCAAGGGGGCGGATTTGCGAGAAGACATCGGGCGGGCAGGGCCGTGGCTGGACATGGTTTTGACTTTCCTGATATGAAACCGGGCTTCTATACCCTTTTGCGGCGCAAGGGTCTATCCGCAAACATCATCCCGCTCATCGCAAGGCCTATAGGTTGGAAAACAACTGAATGTGGTTTTCCACGCTCATGCCGCCATCAATCGGCAGGATCGCCCCGCTGATATAGGCCCCGCCCTTGCCGCACAGATATAGCGTGGCGGCGGCCATATCAGCCTCGTTGCCGATCCGCCCCAGCGGCACATTGGCGCCTACTTTGGCCGCGCCCTCGGCTGTTCCGGTCGCGAATGCGGTCATTTTTGAGGGGAATGGGCCGGGCGCAAAGGCATTTACCGTGATCCGGCGGGGCGCAAATTCCCCCGCCAGCGTTTTGGTCAGGTGATGCACCGCCGCCTTGGATGCGGTATAGGCATAGGCCCCTTCCGCCACCGGCACCGTGCCCATCACCGAGCCGATATTGACCACGCGGGCCGGATCCGCATCGCTGGCGGCGGCCTCCAGCAGCGGTAAAAGCTCGCGCGTGAGGGTGAAAATCCCCGCTACATTCACCGCCATCACCCGCTCCCATTGCGCATGCGGGAAGCTTTCCAGCCGGTCGCCCCAGCTGATACCCGCATTGTTAAACAGGATATCCAGCTTGCCGGTGCGGGATTTTACCGCCGCCGCCAGCGCCAGTATTGCTGCTTCCGAGCCGACATCTCCGGCAAAACCTTCGGCCGAGCCGGGCGCTTCCAGCGCGTTGAGGGCGGCGGCAAAAGCCTCGCAGCGCTCGCCCTTGCGGCTGACCAGCATCACATGCGCCCCCGCTTCAACCAGCGCCGTGGCGATCATCGAGCCGATCCCGCCCGCGCCGCCCGTCACCAGCGCGATTTTGCCCTTCAGGCCAAATAGATTATCCAGATATGCCATGCGTGGCTCCCGTCTTTGTTGGTTGGCTTGTTTTTGCTTGTGCGAAAGCCTATATCCAACAAGTTAGTTTGTATATGTGTAACAAGGAACTGGCCTATGGATCTTTATATCCTTCTGGCCGCCGGTGCGCTCGGGGCGGTGTTTTTATCGAGCCAGGATGATCGACCTTTCGGAACGACCTTGCTAAAAACGCTGCTGGGCGGTTTTGGCGGCGCGATGGTATATCTGATTTTGCTTGGCGCAGGCCGCTTCCCGATGGAGGTGCATATCGGGTCTTTTCTGCTGCTTTTTGTGCTTGGCGGCTTTGGCGGGGCCGCAATGGTGATCGGGCTGGCCTATCTTCGCCAATGGTTTCCCGGCTCCAAAGGCTAGCTCCGCCTTAATCCATACCCAGCACATCCAGCATGCTATATTGACCGGGCTTTTGCGCATGCCCCCACAGGGCGGCCTTGAGCGCGCCACGGGCAAATAGCATCCGGTCCGACGCGATGTGCTTCAAGGCGATTCGCTCGCCCGCGCCGGCAAAGATCACCTCGTGTTCGCCCACCACATCGCCGCCGCGCAGCGCCGCAAAGCCGATATGGCCGGTTTTTCGCTCGCCGGTAAGCCCCTCGCGCGCCAAATCTCTGATATCCGCCAGCTTTCGCCCGCGCCCCTCGGCAGCGGCTTCGCCCAGCATCAGCGCCGTGCCGGATGGCGCATCGACCTTGTGGCGGTGGTGCATTTCCACCACCTCGATATCAAAATCCTCACCCAAAGCGGCGGCGACCTTGCGCGTCAGCACTGTCAGCAAATTCACCCCGAGGCTGAAATTGCCCGAGCGAATAACGGGGGCATGGCGGGACGCCGCCTTAAGAAAAGCGAGGTTTTCATCGCTTAGGCCCGTCGTGCCGATAATATGCGCCGCGCGCACCTGCGCTGCGATCTCGGCATTGGCCATGGTGGCTTCGGGGGTGGTGAAATCCAGCAGCGCATGGGCGTGTTGCAGGGTGTCCAGCGGATTATCCCGCACGATGATGCCGCGCGCAGGCCCGCCCATCGCCACCCCCAAATCCTGCCCGATCCAATCATGGCCCGGGCGCTCGGAAGCGCCGATCAGCTTGGCCTCCGGGGCCTCGTCCACCGCGCGCAAAAGCATCTGCCCCATGCGGCCAGAGACCCCCATTACCGCGATATTTGTCTGCTCAGCCATTTTGTGCTCCTGTATCCTTTTCCCAGCTTTACCCCGCCCAAACCTTGACTTCAACACACATGCCCGCCATATCGCCTGCATGGCTAAAAAACAAAATACGAGTCGTGGCCCCGGCCAGCGGCAATTGCGCGTTGGCGAGAGCATCCGGCGCATCCTGTCCGAAATCTTCGCGCGGGGCGAGTTGCATGATCCCGAGCTGGCGCATGTGTCGATCACTGTGGGCGAGGTGCGGATGTCGCCTGACCTGAGCGTGGCTACGGTATATGTGTTGCCCCTCGGCGGTGAAAACGCGCTGGAGGTTTCGCGGGCGCTGGCGCGCAACAAGGGCGAGCTGCGCCATCTTGTGACCAAAGAGCTGAATATCCGGTTTTCGCCCGATCTGCGGTTCTTGCCCGATCTGACCTTTGATCAAATGGCCGAAACCGAGCGTTTGCTTAATCTGGATCGGGTGAAGCAGGATCTCGCCAAGCCCGATATTGCCGAGCCGCAGCCAGACCCAGAGCCGAATGACTGAACGACGCTTAACCCTGACCTCGGCCCGCCACCAGCCGTTTAATTATCTGGTTTCGCTTAAGGTCGGCAGCACATTTTTGCGCAATCTTACCTATGTTCTGGACCACGGAAAACCCTATAGCCAGCAGGAGGCGGATTACCCCAAGAGCCTGCATAGCCGCGCCTTAACGCGCGAAGAGCTAATGCGCGAGGTGTCATTTTTTGTGGTCCGCGATCCGGTGTCGCGGTTTTTCTCGCTCTATTTTGACAAGGTCGTCGGCACGCCGGAAAACCGCTTTGAATTCATTACCGAAAAGCTGCGCACCCATCGGATATTCCATGAAGGGCCTGAGCTGACTCTTGAGCAGCATCGGGAGAATTGCATGTCGTTGCTCGGGTTTCTCGGGGTGCGGCTGCGGCGCAATAATGGCCAAAAGATCAACCCCCATTGGAGCCAGCAGATCTCGCGGCTGGGGGCGGCGGTGGAATTTGGCCTGAAGCCGCTGATGCTGGAAAAGCTGGAGCCGCAGCTATTGCAAATCGCCGAGGGTCGTATCGAGGGGCTGGAGGCGGCGATGGGCATGGTGAAAAGCCGCAATCGCTCGCCAAGGCCGGTCGAGATCGAAGATGTGCTGACGCCAAAAGTATATAACAAGATCGTCACGCTTTACCCCGCCGACATCCAGCTATATGACCTTGTGAAAACCGGCTGGGAGGTGCTAGGCCACCCGCCCGATATCAAGCTTTAGGATCGCATAATGGCAAGACGCAAAAAAGGCCGCCCGCTGCATGGCTGGCTGGTGATTGATAAACCCCTCGGCGTGACCTCCAGCGCAGTGGTGAACAAGGCCAAATGGGCGTTTGACGCGCAAAAGGCGGGCCATGCCGGCACGCTTGACCCTGAAGCCACGGGCGTGCTGGCCATTGCCTTTGGCGAGGCCACCAAGACCGTGCCTTATGTGACCGATTCGCTGAAAGCCTATCGTTTTACCGTGCGATTAGGGCAGGGGACCAATACCGATGATGGCGAAGGCGAGGTGATTGCCGAGAGTGAAACCCGCCCGGGCACCGGGGATATCCGCGCCGCTTTGCCAGCCTTTACCGGCGATATCATGCAAATCCCGCCGCAATATTCCGCCGTTAAGGTCGATGGCGAGCGCGCCTATAAGCGGGCGCGGGATGGCGAGGAAATGGAGCTGAAAGCGCGGCCATTGCTGGTGGAAAGCCTTGAGCTGATCGAGATGCCCGACGCGGATCACGCCGTGCTGGAAATGACCTGCGGCAAGGGGGGATATGTGCGCTCTATCGCTCGTGATCTTGGCAAGGCGCTGGGCTGCTATGGCCATGTGGTGCAGCTCCGCCGCGTCTGGGCGGGGCCGTTTGAAATTGAAGACAGCATCCCCTTTGCCAAGCTGGACGAGCTGGCGAAAGACCGCGCGCTGGATGAATTTTTGCTGCCGCTGGAAGCAGGGTTGAACGACCTTGAGGAGTTGGTTTGCACCCCCGAGGGGGCCGCCAAGCTGCGCAATGGCAATCCGGGCATGGTGATCGCTGCGGATGTGGAATATGGCGAGGAATGCTGGGCCTCGATCGACGGGGTGCCGGTGGCGATCGGGGTTTACAAAGCGGGAGAATTGCACCCTAATCGGGTTTTTGTTTTGGGGGAATAACATGGACGAGCTACCCATTGGCCAAGCGGTGGATTACACCCCCGCCAGCCACCCGCAGCGCCAGCCGCTGCAAGGGCAATATTGCCGCTTGGAGCCGTTTGATCCGGTGCGCCATAGCGCTGAGCTTTTCGAGGCTTACCGGCAAGATAAAGACGGCAAAAACTGGACCTATCTTCCGTTTTACGGCTTCGACGACCCCGCCAAATTCGAGGCATGGGCCGAGGAGTTCTGCACCAAGCCTGACCCGTTTTTCTATGCGATAATCGACCCCGATAGCGGCCAGGCCATCGGGCTGGCCAGCTTTTTGCGCATCAATCCGGCGGCGGGCAGTATCGAGGTTGGCTGGATCAATTTCTCGCCGCTTTTGCAGGGCACGCGGGCCTCTACCGAGGCGATGTATCTGATGATGCACGAGGCGTTCCGGCTGGGTTATCGCCGTTATGAGTGGAAATGCGACAGCCTGAACGACCCCTCCAATCGCGCCGCCAAGCGGCTTGGCTTTACCTTTGAGGGCATCTTCCGACAAGCCACCGTCTATAAAGGCCGCAACCGCGATACCGCGTGGTATTCGGTGCTGGATGGCGAATGGCCGCCGCTTAAAGCCCGCTTTGAACGCTGGCTTTCGCCGGATAATTTTGACGCAAACACCCGGCAAATCAAGCGGTTGAGCGTGGTATGAGCGCCCTGCTCAGCGGTATCGCGGTGGGCTTTGCCGTGGCCATGCCGGTTGGCCCGATCGGAGTGCTTTGCATCAAGCGCAGCCTGAAAGACGGCTTTGCCATGGGCCTCGCCACCGGGCTTGGCGCGGCCACTGCGGATGCGATTTACGGGCTGCTGGTGGCGCTGGGGCTGGGGCTTTCGGGCTTGCTGGCCTATGCGGTGCCGCTGAAAATCGGTGGTGGTGCGCTGATCATCGGGCTTGGTCTGCTTGGCTTGCGCAGCTTTTTCAAACCGCGCGCCGAAGCGGAGCTGGCCGCGCCGAAAGGCGGAATGGTTTCTGCGTGGTTCAGCACCTTTGTGCTGACCTTGACCAACCCGATGACCATCCTTGCCTTTATCGGGTTGATTGCGGCGCTTGGCACATCCAGCGCCTCGGGACCGTATTGGCTGGTGGCGGGGGTGTTTTTAGGCTCGCTTTTGTGGTGGCTGGTTTTGGTGGTCGGGGTGCTTATGGTGAAATCCCGCTTGCCGATGGCGGCGCTGCGCTGGCTGGATTTTGCCTCGGGTATGGTGCTGGTTATTTGGGGATCGGCAATTTTGGTCGGCGCTTTTATCTAGTCAAATTTTGGATAACCTATTGATAATGTGGTGCATTTATGCAATTCCCAACTTCCACTAAACTGGTTTAGTAAAGGATGTTGAAAATCAAGACTTTACCCTGGAATTTCATCCTGTAAAACTCTCGCCATGATTACCAGAACCCACCAAAAGGGAGATGCCCCGTCCGAGGCGGTCTATTCCGATTGCGAGCGCTACCGCTACGCCCTGACCCGCATCTGGCAGCCAACGGGCCGCAAAGTGCTGTTTTTAATGCTTAATCCCAGCACCGCCACCGAGGTGCAAAACGATCCCACCGTCGAGCGCTGCGAGCGCCGCGCCCGCACGCTGGGGTTTGGCGCCTTTCGGGTGTGCAATATCTTTGCCTATCGCGCCACGGATCCGCGCGATATGCGCGCCGCCAAGGATCCTGTTGGCCCCGCCAATGATGCCGCCATCCTGGAGGCGATTGACTGGGCCGACGAGGTGGTGGCGGGCTGGGGCAACCATGGCGACCACCTTTCGCGGGGCAAAGCGGTGGAAACGCTGCTTAAAACCCAGCCGAAATCCGCAAAACATCTTGGCCTGACCAAAACAGGCCACCCGAAACACCCGCTCTATATCGCATACGCAACCCAACCGGAGGCTTGGTGGTGACCCGAAAAACAGCTATAATAACCGGCGGAAGCCGCGGCATTGGTGCCGCCACCGCCAAGCTCGCCGCCAAGGCGGGATATGATATCTGCATCAGCTATATCGCAAATGAAACCGCCGCCGAAACCGTGCTGCAAGCCTGCGAATCACATGGGGTGCGGGCGATCAAAGTGCGGGGGGATGTGGCGAATGAGAGCGATGTCGAAGCCCTGTTCAAGGCCTGCGACGCGGCTCTTGGCCCGGTTGATCTCCTTGTAA
>WFUK01000455.1 GCA_015485015.1 Paracoccaceae bacterium
CCTAGGTGTCAGGTTCATTCCATTTCCTCACATATGCCAGACCCGCGGTAATTCTACCCCGCGAAAGCCCCTCAAAAACGTCGTTAGCCCCGCCCGAAGCGGCTGCAAATCCGGCGCGACAAACCGCACCGCCAGCATCCCGTTCCACGCCGAAGCCGCCGCATCCATCCCTTTTATCAGCCCGCGCGCTTCTGGCAAACGCTGTTCGGCATCGGGTGCCACATAAAGCAGCGTCGTGAGCGCACGCGCGCCCTTGAGCGTGGCCAGCCCTTCCGCCTGCAAGCCCTGAAAGCGCAGCCCGTCCGCATAGATCAGCTCGCCCTCGCGCCGCACCCGCCATTGATCGTTAAAGCCCACATCCCGCAGGGTTTCCCCCGCTGCGGCCCTGCCAAGCACCAGCGTTTCGAGCGCCAGCAAGACAGAGCTTTGCGCCATCGATACATTCAGCTGGCGCTTTAGCCGGCTACCCTCAAACAATATGGTTTCTTGGGGCAACCATTCCAGCCGCGCCTCTTTTCCCAGCGTTAAATCATTGATAATCCGCGCTTCCCCCGCGCTGGCGCGATAGACGCGCTCTGCCGCTTGGGTGGTAATGCATAGTGCGGCATGGGCTTCCGCCTCGCCGCTGAATTCCAGCCGATCACCGCCCGTCACTCCGCCTGAAGTGTTGATAATCACCGCTTCATTTATGCCACCATAGGTGCGAGGCAGCAGCACCTTGGCGCAGCCGCTTTGAAAAAGATGCGAAAGCCCCGCCGCCTTAAAGCGCACCGCCGAGCGCCCCTGCGCGCGCTGCATTTTTTCTGTTTGCCTGTCCAACATGCGCCCATCTTACCCGACAAAAAAAGCCCCCGCCAGAGGCAGGGGCGTTTCATTTCACCCCGAAGGCTTGGCGCTTTGGGCCATTGAAACATGCTATGAAGTGGGTTTGAGGGAGTGTAGCGCATTAGTGACTAGCACAAATCATCGATTTGAATTTTGCTACAATTCGGTGGCGCAAGGCTTAGCCAAGCCCCATTTTTGGGCGACATCGCTTAGATCATTCAAAATGCAACGTAATTCCAGGCCGCGTTTTGTGAGCGAATAGGAAACCTTGGGCGGAATCGTCGGTTGGTAATCTCTGTGCAGCAGCGCCGCATCCTCTAGCTTTCTTAGCCGCTCTGTAAGCACACGAGACGAAATTCCGGGCACCAATCGTTTTAATTCGCCAAATCTAACAGATTCTTCATTACCGATTCTCCAAAGGATGTAAGTGGTCCAAGGTCCTGATATTATTCGTAATAACCCATCCATCGGGCAGCTGCTTACGGATTTTACCATGCGGGAATTCCTTCATCATTACCTAGTTACAATATAATACCTACTTTTAATAAATAATCAATACCCCTAGATAGCAAATGTCACCAAAAAACGGAGAGTGAGATGACAGATAATATGAAGAAAATCGTGGTTGTTTATCATAGCGGCTATGGCCACACCAAGGTTCAGGCAGAATCTGTGGCCGAGGGCGTTGGCTCAATTGAGGGGGTAGAGGCGGATCTGATTGCGGTTGAGGATGTAACCGACGATCTTGAGCGACTGGCGGAGGCAGATGGCATCGTCTTTGGTTCTCCCACCTATATGGGCAGCGTTTCAGCGCAGTTTAAAACCTTTATGGATGCCAGCTCTGGCAAATGGGCCGAGCAGGGCTGGGCCAACAAGATCGCGGGTGGCTTTACCAATTCAGCGGCGCAAAACGGCGATAAGCTTAATACCTTGATTCAGATGTCGATCTTTGCCGCCCAACACGGGATGGTCTGGGTCGGATTGGGGATGTTACCGGGCAATCATACCAATGACGGTTCGGAAGAAGACTTGAACCGGATGGGGGCAACCCTTGGTGCAATGGCGCAATCCAACGCTGATGCCGGGCCGGATGTGGCTCCGCCTTCGTCAGACCGCGAAACTGCGCGGCTTTACGGGGCGCGCATCGCCGAGGCTGCCAAGCGCTGGGCTGCCTAACAAAAATGGCCCCGACATCACTGCCGGGGCC
>WFUK01000456.1 GCA_015485015.1 Paracoccaceae bacterium
AAAGTCCCATGGCAATCAGGATCAAGGGCGACGCCTTCACAAAAAGCTGCGACAGGTTATAGCTATCGACAAAAGGATCAACGAACAGGAGATAAATCGCCTGAAACGGATCGATCCCCATCGCCCAGAATAGCGCCCCCCCCACCAGCATGGTCGCCAGCACCGCCAGCACCGGCGTCAGGTAAAGCATGGTTTTGGAGGGTGTCGGTCTTTGTTCTAGCCTAAGCATGGGCCGCTCCTTCCAAATCTCCGCCCATCATCAGGCCGATTTCTTCGATCGTCAGCCCTTTGGCGGGCTGTGGCTTGCTCAAGCGACCCTCCGAAAGCACTGCAAATGTGTCAGACATTTCCATCAGCTCATCAAGGTCTTGCGAGATCACAATCACCGCCGCGCCTTTGGCCGCCAGCTGGCGCAGCGCCTGCCGAATTGAAGCCGCTGCTGCCGCATCCACCCCCCATGTCGGCTGGTTTACCACCAACACCTCGGGGTCTTGCAACACCTCGCGACCAATGACAAATTTCTGCAAATTCCCGCCTGACAGCGCCTTGGCGGCCACATGCACGCCCGGGGTTCGCACATCAAATCCCGATATGATTTCCTGTGCAAATTCAGCGGTTTTGCGATAGTTCACCACCCCGCGCGGGGCCAGTGATTTGCGTATTTTTCCGGTGAGCAGCGCGTTTTGCACCAAGCTCATCATCGGCGCAGCTGCATGGCCCAAGCGCTCCTCCGGGGCGCTAAGCAGCCCCATCTCGCGGCGCTGGTTTGGTCCGGTATCGCCAATCGGGGCCGCCCCAAGCCGGATCATATCCGCCGCCACCTTTTCCTCACCCGATAGCACCGCCAGCACCTCGTCCTGGCCATTGCCCGCCACACCGCCAATGCCCAAAATCTCGCCCTTGCGCAGGGTGAAGGTCAGGTCTTTCAGGCTTGTGCCGAACGGATCCCTGGAAGGCAAATCCAGCCCCGCCACCAGCAGCGCCTCCGCGCCGGGGTTAAATTCGGTGGCCGCATGGATTTCCAGTTCGCCGCCGATCATCATTTCCGCCAGCGATTTTGCGGTTTCCTCTTTCGGCGTGCAGGTATCCACCACCTTGCCCATGCGCAGGATCGTAGCGTGATCGCAAAGCGCCAGAATTTCGTCGAGCTTGTGCGAGATATAAAGGATCGCCACCCCGTCTGCCGATAATTTGCGCAGGGTGCCAAATAGTACATCGACCTCTTGCGGGGTCAAAACGCTGGTCGGCTCGTCCATAATCAGCAGGCGCGGATTTTGCAAAAGGCAGCGAATGATCTCCACCCGTTGCCGCTCGCCAACCGACATATCGCCGATCATCCGGTCCGGATCCAGCGGCAGGCCGTAATTCTGGCTAACCTCGCGGATTTTCTCGGATAACTCCTTGCGATTGGGCGCGTCATCCATGCCAAGGGTGATATTTTCCGCCACGGTCAGCGCTTCAAACAGCGAGAAATGCTGGAATACCATGGATACACCCGAGCCGCGCGCCACCGAGGGCTTGGCAGGCGCATAGGCCGCGCCGCTCAGGGTCATTGCGCCCTCGTCGGGCTTCACCAAGCCATAGATCATTTTCACAAGGGTGGATTTCCCCGCGCCATTTTCGCCCAGCAGCGCATGGATTTCCCCCTCCTGAATGGTGAAGGAAATGTCGTCATTGGCTTTCACCCCCGGATAGCTTTTTGACAGGTGTTCGATTTCCAGCAAAACAGTCATGCGCGGCCCTCTCCCCTTGGCTCATTCATTTCATTTTGTGCGCGCATTAACCAATGCGCAACCCCTATCGCGATGCCAGCCGGTGTTTTCCCCAGCGCGCGATCACCGATTGGGCATTGCAGGCGCTTCAGGCGCTCATCCCCATGCCCTAATTCTCTCAACCGCTTCAAAAATCGAGCCTTTTTGGTGGCCGAGCCGATCAGCCCCAGATGGCCAAATGACCGGCTTAATACCTGATGGCAAATCTCCAGATCATGAGAATGCGAATGGGTCAGCACAAAGTGAAAGGCATTATCCGGCGCGAGGGCCACCGCCGCCGCCGGATTGCTGCGGATCACGGTATTCTGCGCCCCCGCCGGAAAGCGCGTCTCCGCCACATCGACCCAGCTCAGCGCGAAGGGCAAGCCCTCCAGCACCCGCATAATCTCGCGGCCCACATGCCCCGCCCCGTATAAAAAAACCGGCAGGGTCGTTTCAGCCCGAATATGGTTTTCACGGGCGAAATATAGCTCCACCCGCCCGCCGCAGCATTGGCCGATATCCGGCCCCAGCGCCACGCTTTGCCTATCCTCCAGCGCGCCGCTGGCCAGCATGTCGCGCGCGTGTTTTGCCGCGTTCCATTCCAGCACCCCGCCGCCGATAGTGCCGCTTTGGCCACCCTGCCAAACCAGCATCGCCGCCCCCGCCTCGCGCGGGGTAGAGCCTTGGGCCTTGCGCACCAAAACCCGCACGCAATCAGGCGTTGCTATTTCCGTGCCATCCGCCATCAGGGCTGCATCGCCATCAACAAACGCTCGGCGGTGGCGGGGGCATCGATATTGGCCTCGCCGCCCGCCGCCCGCAGCGCCTCCGAGAGCGCCATAAACACAGACATCCCCAACACAAAAGGCGGCTCGCCCACGGCTTTGGAGCGATAGATGGTTTTCTCCAGATTGGCCCCGTCCCACAGCGCCACGTTAAAGATTTCCGGC
>WFUK01000457.1 GCA_015485015.1 Paracoccaceae bacterium
ACCAATTCGGGCGAAAAGGTAGCGGAAAGATTATCTCCACCGGATTCCAGCAAGATCAGCTCAAGATCGGGAATGGCGGTGGTCAGCTCGTCCATGGCCGCCAGATTGATCGAGGCATCCTCGCGAATGGCGGTATGCGGACAGCCGCCGGTTTCCACCCCTCTGATCCGCGATAGCGGCAAGGCTTGCGCCCGCATCAGGTATTCCGCATCTTCCGTGGTATAAATATCATTGGTGATGACGGCCATCGAGACCCGATCCCGCAGCGCCAGACAAAGCGCTTCGGTGAGCGAGGTTTTGCCCGCACCCACAGGGCCGCCAATGCCCACCCGTAGCGGGCCGTTTTCAGAAGTCATGTGCGAAAAATCCTTGTTTTCAGAGTTTCGTGCTGCATCGAGGCCATATCGGCCCGAAAAGCATAGCCGCCAAGATCCTCCAGCGAGGCTTCCAGCGCCGCCTCACAAACAACATCTATGGTTGCAAATAGTCCCGCCAGCACCGCTTGCCCCTCGGTCTGCCCCAGCGGCACAAAGCGCACGGCGGCGGACACCAGATTGGCGCAAAACCCGTGCAAATAGGCGGCCACGGTTTCGGGCAGCGGCAGGCCCTGCGCCTTGGCCGCATAGCCCACGGCGACCGGATAGGTCAGACCCTTCTCATGCCCCCCTTGGGTGAGCCGCCAAAAAGCCGCCCCCTGCGCCGTGGTTTCCAGCCGTCGCTCGGCGCTTGGATTATAAGCCAGCGACAATTCCCGCACGTCTTTTACCCCCCGATAGGCCGCCACCAGAAAGATCGCATCATTGCGCCCCGCTCCATGGCGCAAAATATCGCGCAGCCAGTGCTTAAGCCCCGCCGCATCGGTAATCCCCCCCTCCGAGATCACCGCTTCCAGCCCGTGACTATAGGCAAATGCCCCCACCGGATAGCCCGGCGAAAACCATTGCAGCAGCTTATGCAGATCAGTGATTGTGGCCATGTGTTCTCCCCGTGCCATAAGCCCCGCCTTCGGGGGTGAATGGCTCGCAAACCTCGCGTAAATCCGCGCCGAGCTGCGCCAGCATATCGCGGATCACATGGTCTTGCTGGATCAGCAAGCGGGTGGTTTCGATCTGGCAGGGCATATGGCGGTTGCCGATATGCCATGCCAGCCGCGTAAGGTCGCCCTTGATTTCCAGCAGGTTTTCCTTGGCGGCCACCACCCCGATCAACCGGCCATCCGCCAGCTCGAACGCATCGCCATGCTCAAGATTGGTGGTGTGCTTCAGATCCACCAAGAAGCGCTTCCCCTGCGCGGTCACCATCACCTTGCGGCGCAAAAACCGCTCATCATAGGTCAGCACCACCAGATCATAGCCCGCGCCCCACGCCCCGCTTTTGCGGATATTCTGACAATCCGGCAGATCCATCTCCATCCCCTAATACATAAAATACCGCTGCGCCATCGGCAGCACTTCCGCTGGCTCGCAGGTCAGCAGTTCGCCGTCGGCGCGCACTTCGTAGGTCTCGGGATTGACCTCCATCCTGGGTAGCGCATCGTTCAGCTTCATGTCCTTTTTGCCAATGCCGCGCGTGTTTTCCACCGCCACGGTTTCTTTGACCAGCCCCAGCTCTTGCGCAATGCAGCGCTGGTTGGCGGCGTGGCTGACAAAGCTGACCGAACTGCGCTCCAGATTGCGGCCCAGCGTGCCAAACATCGGGCGGGAATAAACCGGCTGCGGCGTGGGAATAGAGGCATTCGGATCGCCCATTTGCGCCACGGCAATGCTGCCGCCAAGCAGCACCATTTCCGGCTTTACCCCGAAAAACGCCGGACCCCAAAGCACAAGATCGGCGCGCTTGCCAGCCTCGATACTGCCGATATGGGCCGAAATACCATGGGCCACGGCTGGATTAATGGTGTATTTCGCAATGTATCTACGCACGCGCAGGTTGTCGTTGTCGCCGGTCTCCTCCGCCAACCGCCCGCGCTGCTTTTTCATCTTGTCAGCGGTTTGCCACGTGCGGATCAGCACTTCTCCCACCCGCCCCATGGCCTGACTATCGCTGGCAATGATGCTAAATGCCCCTAAATCATGCAGTATATCCTCCGCCGCAATCGTCTCTCGCCGAATGCGGCTTTCGGCAAAGGCCACATCCTCGGGAATGGATTTATCCAGATGATGGCAGACCATCAACATATCCAGATG
>WFUK01000458.1 GCA_015485015.1 Paracoccaceae bacterium
CAGGTATAGGCGGTGGCTTCGGGCGTGTGGGCATGGGCGCTGTGGTCGGGCTTGGGCATCGGGTTCACCTCTGATTTGATTGTGGGTGTTGGGGCGGTGGCGGCCATTGTGGCGGTCGTGCTGGCAGACACTTCGCGCGGCTCCAGAAACATACCGCATTTCGGGCAAGAACCCGGCTCGTTGCTCACCACTTCGGGATGCATCGGGCAGGAATATTCGGTTCTGGTCTGAAAGATCGCTGCGTCAAACGGTTCGACCTGTTTTGCCAGAGCGTGGTTTGCAAAGGCGAGCTTTAGCTGTGCCTTCACCTCGGCCAGCCCTGCGGGGGAGATCGGCGCGCTGGCATCCGGCTCGGGGAGCGAATGGGGATTTGCACCGCCCAAGATGGCCACCGCGCGGGGGCGGGGCATTTGGGCGTAAGCGATGGTGGCGAAATCCTGCATCGCTTCGGGGAGATCGCCAATGACCAGCAGCACATTGGCCGAGCGCGGGCTATCGGCGATCATTAGCCCTGCGGCTTCCAAATCCAGCCCGGCGGCGCTGGCCAGCTCTGGCCCCGGCACCACAAGGCAGCGCAGATGGGCGGCGCTGGCCCGCGCCACCACGCGACCAAGAGAGGCAAATATGCCGCTGGATTGTCGGGCGCCGATCATGGCTATTGCCGCCTGAAGGCACCCTGGCTCCAGCCATATAACAGGCCAAGAAACAGGATTGCGAGAAAAACGCCCATATCGAGCAAGGCCACAAGGCCCTCTTCGCGGTAAACCACCGACCACGGATACATAAACGCCATTTCCATATCAAAGGCGAGAAACAGCAAGGCATAGCCATAATAACGGGCATGGTAGCGCACCCATACCGGATCACGGGAAAGCTGGCCGCCCGTGGCAGGCACGTCTTTGCCAGGCTCGGGGGTATCGCGGCCAATGGCGCGGGCGATGGCATAAAGGCTAAGAACAAAGCCGATGGTGCCGATCGTCAGGGCCAGCAAAATTGCGTATTGTTGTAAAAGACTCACCAGCTTCCCCTTTTTTCCGGCTTCGAATCAGCTTAACAGCAATTTTCAAGCTGCGACAAGTCGTCCAGAAGCTGGAACCATGGCACAAAAAGACGGTTTCACCCGATCGTGATGGCTTTACCGAGGGGAATGGGGGGCGAAGTTCGATTGGCCATCCCCCGATATAGGAGATGGCCGGATCCTTACTATTTTGCCGTTTCCGGCTCGGGTTTCGGAGACGCAAGATACAGAATGGTATAGCCGGTGATCGCGGCTATTACCGAGCCTGTCAGCACCCCGAGGCGCACGAGGTTCATCACATCGGGGTTTTCAAAGCTCAACCCGCCGATAAAGAGTGACATGGTGAAACCGATCCCCGCCAAGAGCGAAAGCCCCAGGATATGGATCCAGTTCGTGGCTTCCGGTAAGCGCGCCACGCCGAGCTTGACCAGCAAGAAGGTCATGCCAAATACCCCGACCAGCTTGCCAACAACCAGACCGCCGGTGATGCCCAGCGGCACGGGGCTGAAGAGATCGGACAAAGAGATATCGCCAAGATTTACGCCCGCATTGGCAAAGGCGAAAATCGGCACAATCAGATATAGCACATAAGGCGCAAGGGCATTTTCCAAAGCATGCAGCGGGGATTTGCCGTATTTATCGGTGAGCGGAATGAAGAACGCGGTGATCACCCCGGCCAGCGTGGCATGCACCCCCGATTTAAGCACCAAAAACCAGAGGATAGTGCCAAGCAGGATGGAAGGCGCGATGCGATGCGCACCGCGAAAATTTTGATAGGCCAGCCCCGCAAGCGGAATAAGCGCCAGCAGTAGATAGTCTACCTTCAATTCGGCAGTATAGAAAAACGCGATAATCAGGATCGCGCCCAGATCATCCAGAATAGCTAGCGTCAGCAGAAATACCTTAAGCGCGGGCGGTGCCCTTTTGCCCAGTAGCGCCAGCACGCCGAGGGCAAAGGCGATATCGGTTGCCGCCGGAATGGCCCAGCCTTGCACCGTTTCGGGGTCGCCATAGTTAAAGGCCAGATAGATCAGCGCCGGCACGGCCATGCCGCCCACCGCCGCCATGCCCGGCAAGATAACATTGCGCGGGTTTTTCAGCTTCCCCTCAAGAATTTCGCGCTTCAGCTCCATCCCGATCAGAAAGAAAAACACCGCCATTAAGCCGTCATTAATCCAGAGAATTAACGGTTTTGACAGGCCTTCACCATTGAGCGATATCGAAAATATCGAGGATAGCGCGCTGTTATACCCTTCAGAAAGCCCCGAATTGGCCACAATCATTGCAGCGATCGCGGAGGCCATGAGCAAGATGCCTCCGGCAGCGTCGTGGCGGAAAAAGCGGTCAAGGGCACGGATGAGCATGGGGAAAGGGACCTCCTTGGGGTTTTGGTTGCTTAGAAGATGGGGAGAGGGGCATAAATTTCAATGGGCTTGCGTCGATATTTGCACTTTGGAACGGGTGGCACGCTTACTGTAAGGAAGTCGGGATCGCTGACCTGCGGATTTGGTGGGTATCATAGCGGGATCGGCCGGAGAGTAAAGGGCGATAACGGCCATAGATTTTGGAGAATGAATTTCGTGTAATGTGTTGTAATTAATATATAAAAATTTGATATTCTATTCCAGTAAACTGGTTTAGTAAAGTCTGTTGAAAGCCAGGGTGCTGGGTGGCTAAGGTTAACGGCTTTGAATCTGTCATGTGAGCTTTTGATTGATTTATTTGCCAAAAGCCGGCGGGCTGGCCGTTGGATTACGGCTGAGCGCCCGGTTATCTATCGGGAAAGCGCAAATGCCTGTTTTCATGTGGGCGGGATTGTCGCATAATGTGCATTCCCTTGTATACAAA
>WFUK01000459.1 GCA_015485015.1 Paracoccaceae bacterium
GCTTCCTTTTTCATCTTTCCGGCCTTGGCATCCGCCACCCGCCAATCAGCCACCGCAGCGGCAAAAATAGCCACATCAAATGCCCCAGCCGCCTCCACTGCCGCTGCCATATCGCGCGCGGTTTCCACCTCAATCACCTCGACCCCCGATGGGCGCGGCGCGGTCGCCGGACCGGTAACAAACACCACTTCAGCCCCGAGCGCCGCAAATGCACGCGCGATTTCAGTGCCTTGCAAGCCAGAGGAGCGGTTGGCAATATAGCGCACGGGATCAATCGGCTCATGGGTTGGCCCCGAGGTGATCAAAACTCGTTTACCCCTTAACTTCCCCCCCGAAAGCATCACCTGAATTTCATTCAAAATATCCAAAGGCTCGGACATCCGCCCCGGGCCAAACTCCCCACAAGCCATCTCGCCCTCATCCGGCCCAACCCGGCGAACGCCATCTTGCTCCAGCGTTTTCAGATTGCGCTGGGTAGCTGGGTGATTCCACATTGCCACATTCATCGCCGGTGCCATCAATATCGGCTTATTGCCCGCCAAAAGCAAAGTTGAGGCCAGATCATTTGCGTGCCCATTGGCCATTTTCGCCATCAAATCAGCGGTCGCAGGCGCAACCACCACCAGATCGGCGGCGCGGGTGAGCTGAATATGGCCCATCTCGGCCTCGTCATCGAGATCAAATAGCGATTGCCGAACGGGTTCGGAAGCCAGCGCGGAAACGCTCATCGGGGTTACAAATTCACCAGCGGCGCGGGTCATGACAGGGGTGATATTTGCGCCATCCTTGCGCAAAAGGCGGATAAGCTCCAGTGATTTATAGGCCGCGATTCCGCCGCCTATAATCAACACAATGTTTTTACCTGACAGCATACCGCCTCGCGTATTTCCACTCAATTAACTGTAGTTAGATTTATCTTACATGACAAGTTTTGAACCCCGGCTAATCGTATATTCACATAATATTGTGATTTCGCTCCTCCCTTTCATGGAATAAAGATATCCTCAGCGAAAGCCATGGAGCAACCGATACACAATATGTCAAAACTAACCCTCATTCTTGGCGGTGCCAGCAGCGGTAAATCTGCCTATGCCGAGCGCCTTGTTTTGGCCTCCGAAAAGCAGCCGGTTTATCTCGCGACCGCTCAGGTGCTGGATGAAGAAATGACGCGTAAAATTTCAAAGCACCGGCTGCGCAGAGGGCCGGAATGGGTTTTGGTTGAGGCCCCCATCCACCTATCGCCGGTATTGGCCAAGGCCAATACCAAGCAAATCATTCTGCTCGATTGCCTTACCCTGTGGCTGTCAAACCTGATGGAAGCCGGGCAGGATGTGGAGGCCGCCACGACCATTTTACTAACGACGATTGAAAATAGTTCCGCCGAGGTGATCGCGGTATCCAATGAAATCGGGCTTGGGCTGGTGCCAAGCTCGGCTTTGGGGCGGAAATTCCGCGACGCCCAAGGCCTGCTGAACCAGCGCTTTGCCGCTGCGGCTCATAACGTCTCGTTTATCGCGGCTGGTTTGCCGCTTCATTTGAAAGCTCAATAATGACAACATCTTACTGGTTTGTGCGCCACGGCCCGACCCATGCCGAAGGCCTTTGTGGCCATACCGATCTTCCGGCGGACCTATCCGATACGGCTCAAATCGAGCGGGTAAAAACCTATCTGCCAAAAACGGCTAAAATCCTTTCTTCTGATCTGATGCGCGCGCGGGATACTGCACGCGCAATTTGGAATGAGCAGGATTGGCTGGGGGAATCACCGGCATTTCGGGAGATGCATTTTGGGGAATGGGAGGGGAAAACCTTTGAGGAGGCTGAAGAATCAGACGCTGAACTATGGCGCTCCTTTTGGAAAACACCGGGCAATGTGGCCGCGCCAAATGGGGAGAGCTGGGATGATCTTTCTACCCGCATAAACGCCGCCCTTAAAGCGCTGCACCAAAACGGGCCGCAAGGCGATATCATCATCGCCGCCCATTTTGCAGTAATTTTAGCCGCGCTTCAGGGAGCCACAGCCATGCCGGCCACCTCGGTATTTTCGTTTAAAATCGACAATTTTTCGGTAACACGACTGGATTACTTGCACGAATCGAATAATTGGCGGGTGATGGGGGTAAACCACCTGCCGTGACTGAACTTGGCATCAAACAGGCGTTACCCCACCTAATCATCCATTTTCAAAGCTGAAATAAACGCCGATTGCGGGATGCTTACGCGGCCAAATTCCCGCATTTTCTTCTTACCCTTTTTCTGCTTGTCGAGCAATTTACGCTTGCGCGTTGCGTCACCCCCATAGCATTTCGCCGTCACATCCTTGCGCAGCGCCGAGATGGTTTCGCGGGCAATAACCCGCCCGCCAATCGCCGCTTGAATCGGAATCTTGAACATATGCTGCGGAATTAGTTCTTTCAATTTAGCACACATCGCCCGCCCCCGCGCCTCGGCGCGCGCACGGTGAACCATGGTGCTTAGCGCATCCACCGGCTCGTCATTGACCAGAATTTGCATCTTCACCAGTTGATCTTCGGCATAGCCTTCCATGGAATAATCAAAGCTGGCATAGCCCTTGGTCACCGATTTTAACCGGTCATAAAAATCAAACACCACCTCGTTCAGCGGCAGATCATAGACCACCATCGCCCGGGTTCCGGCATAGGTCAGATCAATCTGGATACCGCGCCGATCCTGACACAGCTTCAGCACATCCCCCAAATATTCATCCGGCACCAAAATCGTAGCCTTGATGCGGGGCTCTTCGATGTGATCCACCAAAGTCAGGTCTGGCATATCCGCCGGATTATGCAATTCCACCACCGAACCATCGCGCAGGTAAACCTTGTAAATCACCGAAGGGGCGGTGGTAATCAGGTCAATATCGTATTCCCGCTCCAGCCGATCCCGGATCACCTCCAGATGCAGCAATCCAAGGAACCCACAGCGAAAGCCAAAGCCCAGCGCCGCCGAGCTTTCGGTCTCGTAGCTGAAAGAAGCATCGTTCAGCGCCAGTTTTTCGATGCTTTCGCGCAGATCCTCAAACAGGGCGCTATCCACCGGAAACAACCCGCAAAACACAACCGGTTGCGCCGGCTTGAAGCCGGGCAGCGCCTCGGTCGTCCCGTTTTTATCACTGGTAATCGTATCGCCCACACGGGTATCGCGAACCTGCTTGATGCTTGCGGTCAAAAATCCCATTTCGCCCGGGCCAAGCTGGTCCACCGGCTGCATTTCGGGCTTGAACACCCCTACACGATCCACCGGATAGGTCGCATTCGTGGCAATCATTTTGATTTTATCGCCCCGTTTCAGCACCCCGTCAATCACCCGCACCAGCACCACAACCCCGAGATACGGGTCATACCAGCTATCCACCAGCATGGCTTTCAGCGGCGCATCACGATCCCCCTCGGGCGCGGGCAGGCGGGTCACAATCGCTTCCAGCACATCCGGAATACCAAGGCCGGTTTTGGCTGAAATCATCACCGCGTCGCTGGCATCGATCCCGATCACATCCTCGATCTGCTCGCACACCCGCTCCGGCTCCGCCGCGGGCAGGTCGATTTTATTCAGCACCGGAATGATCTCGTGATCGGCCTCGATCGCCTGATATACATTGGCCAGCGTTTGCGCCTCTACGCCCTGCGCGGCGTCCACCACCAAAAGCGAGCCCTCAACCGCGCGCATCGAGCGCGAGACCTCATAGGCAAAATCCACATGGCCGGGGGTATCGATCAGGTTCAGAATATAGTCCTGACCATCATTGGCTCGATATTCGATCCGAACGGTGTTGGCCTTGATGGTAATACCGCGCTCGCGCTCGATATCCATGCTATCCAGAAGCTGCGCTTGCATATCGCGATCGGCCACCGTGCCGGTGCTTTGGATCAGCCGGTCGGCCAACGTGGATTTCCCGTGGTCAATATGCGCCACGATCGAAAAATTACGGATGTTTTTAAGCTCTGTCATAAGAAAGGGGTATGCTTGGATTTGGCTAAGAGGTCAAGCATTGCCCATGCGATAGTTTTACCGCAAAAGCCCGACACCCCGTCACCGGATATATGCCAAATAGATATACCCGCCAACCACCAGCGATATCGGCCAAAGCAAGATCGCCAGCCGAATGCTCCAGCGCATCAAAAATCGTATCAGCCACCACAGCATCCGTTAAGGCTCCGCCCATAAGAAGGGTTCCAGAATTCGCCCGCAGCTTGCCCCTATTCCCGCGCTGCCACAAGCAAAAAGGGTGCCGCGCGGCGCGTATCCCGCCCCCGCAACACCCCCGAGATTTACCGCGCCGCCGCCGAGCCGCAGGCGAGGCGTGGTCCTTCGGCAGAAGCCGAAGGACCGTCGGGTTAATGCACCACCGCAGGGCTAACCCCCACCAGCAGGCCGGAGCTATCTGCCGAAATCGGGATCGTGGCCCCGTCCAGCACCTCGCCGCTCAAAAGCAGCTCCGCCAGCTGGTTTTGCAGCGCCCGCTGGATCACCCGCTTCAAGGGCCGCGCGCCATAAACCGGATCATAGCCCTCATCGCCCAGCCACTTCCGGGCAGCCTCGTCAAAGTCCAGCGTGATTTTCCGATCCGCCAAGCGGCGCTGCAAAATCCCGATCTGGATATCGACGATTCCGCCCATATCCTCGCGCGAAAGCCGGTCAAAGATCACGATCTCGTCCAACCGGTTCAGGAATTCGGGCCGGAAATGCCCGCGCACCGCCTCCATCACCTCGGCCTTTGCCGCCTCCACATTCGCCCCGTCTTCCAAGGTCGAAAGCGCTTGTGAGCCAAGGTTGGAGGTCAGGATAATCAAGCTATGCTTGAAATCGACCACCCTGCCCTGCCCATCGGTCAAGCGGCCATCATCCAGCACCTGAAGCAGCACGTTAAACACATCCGGATGCGCCTTTTCGACCTCGTCAAACAGGATCACCTGATAAGGCTTACGGCGCACGGCTTCGGTCAGCACCCCGCCCTCGTCATAGCCCACATAACCCGGAGGCGCCCCGATCAGCCGCGCCACGGAATGCTTTTCCATGAATTCCGACATATCAATCCGCACCATGGCCTGATCGTCATCAAACAGGAATTCCGCCAAGGCCTTGGTCAGCTCGGTTTTGCCCACGCCGGTTGGCCCGAGAAACAAAAAACTCCCCTGCGGCCGGTTCGGATCCGCCAAGCCCGCGCGCGAGCGCCGCACCGCATTGGCCACAGCGCGCACCGCCTGCCCCTGCCCGATCACCCGTTTGCCAAGCTCCGCTTCCATACGCAGCAGCTTGTCGCGCTCGCCTTCCAGCATTTTATCCACCGGAATGCCGGTCCAGCGCGCCACCACACCCGCCA
>WFUK01000460.1 GCA_015485015.1 Paracoccaceae bacterium
CCCTATATATGTTTTCAGCACCGCGCGGATCTGATTGTGCTTCGCGCACGCGGGCCTCGGCCATGCGCTGCGCGACGGTCACCTCCCCCTCGGCGCGGCGCACAATTTCAAGCACCACATGGGCCGCATCCGCCTGCCCGCGCGCGATAAATGCATTTGCCAGTGGCGGGCCGATCAAAGCACGGATTTCGATAGGATAGCTGGAGAAAATATCGGTAATCACCAAGGGTTCAAGCACCTGATAATCCCCGCGCCCCGTTGCCAAATACCACATTTCATGGGCGCCGCCACAGCCCGCCCCTTGCGATATCGGCCCGTCAACCTCGGAAAAGCGTAGCTCCAGCACCTCGGCCATGTCTTTCAAAAGCGCGGCATCCGACAGTTCATCACCGGATTCCAGCAAGAGCATGCGCGCCTCGGCAGCCAATCCATAGCGCAAATATAGCTTGATGATCGCGTCCAGCGAAGCCTGATCCACCTTGTCAAATTCCTTGAGCAATCCCGTGCGCAGCTTTGCCAAACGGGCAGAAAATCCGCTATCATCCCCCCAGCCTTCCATTAAAAACGCTGCATCTTCAAGGCATTGCGGCATCGCGAATTGATTGACAATTTCGCCAAGCGCATCCTCGGTGGTTCGGGAATAAACCGAGCGCGCGCTCAGTTGTTGCAGGAGTTCTTCCGCGATGGCGGGGGGCATATCCGGCTCGGGTTCAGGCTGCGGTTCAGGCTCGGGCGCAGCTGCGACCTCCACCACAGGCGTGGGTATAAATTCGACCAACCCCTGATCCGCCGCCCGCGTAAGCTGGGCCAATAGCTGCGTTTGCGCCGCCTCGATGCGGGCGCGCAGTTCGGGGTTATCTTCCACCGCCACCTCTGCGTTCATTTCGCTGACCACCCCGCCAACAGAGGACTCGATTTCGGCCACGATATCCGGCGCTTGCGGCGCGGCCAGCGCCACCCCTTCGGGGATTTGCGCCTCGTTCACAGGGGTGGGAACCGGGTCCGGTATCAGGCTTGGCTGTTGTGGAGCCGTGAGCATCACAGCCGCAGAAAACCGAATTGCGGATGCGGGTGGAGCCATGGGCGACAGCCCGTCTGGCTGCCAACGATTGCTGGCTTGTGGTGGTTGAACCGCGTCCAGCTCGGGGCCATCAAACACGTCGATTACTATATATTGCCCGCTATAATTAGAGCTTTTCACCTCACAGGCGCAAGCCAGTTCGATGCGAAATGACGAGCTTCCCTCGCCGGTTTCTCCTGCTACCGCCGATATTCGCGCGGTGGAAATGCGGTCAAACACCTCGTCGGTCGCAAATGATAATGCTTGATCCGGAAAGGTGATAACCGCCGCACCACGGCTTTCCTCCATTTGCCATTCTCTATTCGGGCCAACATCCAGAACGAGGCGAGTAAATCCATCATGGATACCCGAGCGCACCGAAACGACGCTCTGCGCAAGCAAGGGCTGCGCAGAGATAATCAACCAGAAAAGAGCCTGTTTTATCATGCCGCCGCTTTTGCCTCCTTCAGCGCCGCTTCAAGCTCGTTAAAGCTGGGCCGCTTGGCACCGGGCGTGTTTTGTCGTCCGACCTCCACACAAATATTGGGGGCGTGATTATAAAGATTGGCCACCAGCACCTCGCGGATCAAATTGTAAAAATGGTTATCTTCTTCCACCACAGCTTCGACCTTGGTCGAAAACGGGCCGACCAGCCCATAGGCTAAAAATACCCCCAAAAACGTGCCGACCAATGCGCCGCCAATCATGCCGCCAAGCACCGCAGGTGGCTTATCGATGGATGCCATGGTTTTGATAATCCCCAGCACCGCCGCCACAATCCCGAGCGCCGGCAGGCCGTCAGCCATCACCTGAAGCGCGTGGCTGGAATGCTGGGCGTGCTTATAATGCTCCTCCATCCGCTTTTCCAAAACATCCTCTACCTGATGCGGATCATCGTAATTCATCGAGGCCGAGCGCAGGGTATCGCAGATCAGCGCCACGGCTGTCGGATCTGCCTGGATTTTTGGGTATTTGCCAAAAACTGCGCTGCTATCAGGCTCCTCGATATGGCCCTCGAGATCGACCGGACTATCGCGGCTAATGCGGATCAGGGTAAAAAGCAGGCAGAGCAGATCTTGATAATCCTGCTGCTTCCACTTCGCCCCTTTGAAAACCTTGCCCATATCCTTGATCGTATGCTTTACCGATTTCATATCATTGGCGATTAAAAACGCGCCAACCGCCGCGCCCAAAATGATCATCATTTCAAAGGGTAGCGAATACAGGATGATCGCCATTTTACCCCCGGCGAGCAGGTAGCCGCCAAAGACCATCACAAAAATTATAACAATGCCGATTATGCCGCCCATGGTATTTCCCTCTACGATATGTATCTGCGGCCAATATGGCGGCGCGGGGTTAACAATCCCTCAAGCTGCCGGATTATTCTCGCGGGGCGCGGGCATTTCTACCGGCCATGATAACCGAAATCGAATAAGCCAGCTCTGCCGGCAGGTTTGCCATAATCGCTGCGGATGCATCGGGGCGCATACGGGCGAAAAATCCGGCGGCAAACTGGATATCCATGGTTTCGAAAATCCCTGCCGCTTCGGCCGGCTTCATGCGCTGGTAAACCTCGGTCAGCCGCGCCACATCGTTTTCGGTGGCGTTATCGGCCAAAGAAAGCGTGTCTGCCAGCTTTTGCTCGGCTTCCATCAGCGCCGCCATCTGCTCCTTTATCCGCTGTTCTGCAATGGCCAAGGTCTGGCTGCGCTGATCAATATAGGCCTCGCGCTCCGCCAGCTGGGCCTCGCGAGACTGGATGGCGGCCAAGAGCGCGGGCATATCCGGCATCGGCTCGGCCGAAGCGGTTTGCAGCAGTGGTTCCGCCGCGGGTTGCTCCATTTGCTGGGCAATGGCGGGGGCGATTTCGGCAATTCTTATAAGCCCCGAAACCAGAAACAGCCCGACGATCACCGTAATCGTGCCGCTTTTGCGCGGGCTGGCGGCTTTGGCCCGCCTCATCTTTTCACCGCCGTCATCACCTGCTGCAAGGCGGTCAAAAGCTCGGCGCGCGCGCCCGGGTTTGTCTCCTCCTCGATCGCGTCCAGCAGCGGGTCTTCGACCTCTTTCAACACTTCCGGCGTTTCCGGCTCCTGGCTTCGATCAAGCTTTACGGGTTTTGGCGGCTGCCCGCGCTCATGCACGGTGGAAAGCAGCAGCTCCAGCCTTCCGGCGGCAATCTCGGCCCGGCCCGTCACTTCCATCAAATCCTTGATGCCGGTGCCGGAGGCCTGCGTCGCCGCCTTTACCGAGGCGCGCATTTCCTCCACCTGCGCCGAAAGCTCTGAAATCGCGCCGCCAAGGCCGCTATCGAGCCGCGAGAGCGATTTGATTCGCCGCGCCAAAACCATACAATAAAATGCCGCGCCCAATGCGCCGGCGATCAATAATACATCTGCTATCAGGCCCATTCTGGTCCCTCCTTATCCAAGCACAAATTCTGTTATCAGCAGGTCTTTCACCTGCCCTTGTTCGGTCACCACCTGAATGCGGCGCAGCATTTGCGCGCGCAAACGCTCCAGCGCGGCGGGCTTGCCCAGCTCGTCTTCCGATACCGCGCGCAGATAGGTATTCAGCACATCCACAATGCGCGGCAGCACCATCATCACCGCTTCCTCGCTGGCCGGATCCACATCCAGCTGCGCCGAAAACCGCAAAAACTTCGCATTTGCCGCCCCCCCGAGCGAAACCACCATAGGCTCCAGCGCGATAAACGCGATTTCGGGCAAAGGCGGCAAATCCGATTCGGCGGCATGGCTGCTCGGGGCGCCGGGCGGCGCGAGAATCAGCCCCGCATAGGTGGCATAGAATCCACCACCACCCGCCAATAGCGCAGCTAACATCCCAATAATTAAGCCTTTTTTACCCCCCTTCTTCTTTTCATCAGAGGATTCAGGCTCGGTTTCATCCGCCATGTTTCACTTCCTGCGTCAAATCGAACTTTTCTTTTCATAAACCGCCGGTAGCTAACCAATTGTTAAATCCATTGCCTCAAATTGCATAAAAATACGTCGCGCTGGCTAAAACGGCCATCGGTAGTGAAAACAGAATGTGATTGGAATGACGTCTATGTGGAGCAGCATTGATCCCCGAAAGAAAATTGTCTTTGTCTTGGCAGCGGTGGCGGCGCTGGTGGCCATTCTCGGGCTGGTGCGGGTCGCGACCACGCCTAGCCTGTCGCTGCTATATGCAGGGCTGGATCCGGGCATCGCCGGGGAGGTCGTCACCTCGCTGGATCAACGCGGCATCACCTATGAGGTGCGCGGAAACGCTATATATGTTGACGCTGGCTCGCGGGATCAGGCCCGGCTGTCGCTGGCTTCCGAGGGGCTGCCCGGCTCCGGCATTGCGGGCTATGAGCTGCTGGATAATCTTTCCGGTTTTGGCACCACCAGCCAAATGTTTGATGCTGCCTATTGGCGCGCCAAGGAGGGGGAGCTGGCGCGCACGCTGGTATCCTCGCCGCAGGTGCGGGCCGCGCGGGTGCATATCGCCTCGGGCAGCCGCCGCCCGTTCGAGCGAGATTCAAGGCCGACCGCCTCGGTAACCCTTACCGGAAATAGCGGCGCATTACCCCCCGCCTTTGCCGATTCGGCGCGGTTTCTGGTTGCTTCGGCGGTGGATGGGCTGGCCCCCGATTCGGTTACTGTAATCGATGGCAATACCGGTGTGGTGCTGAGCGGCTCGGATGGTGCAGGCGCCCAAACCGGAGCCGACGGGCTGGATGCCCGCGCCGCTGCCATGCGCAACAATATCCAGCGTTTGCTGACCGCAAGGGTCGGCGCGGGCAATGCGGTGGTGGAGGTGATGATCGATGCCCAGACCGAAAGCCAGACCATAACCGAGCGCATTATCGACCCCGAATCAAAGGTGGCGATATCCTCGGAAACTCAAAGCGAGACCGACAATTCCAAGGGCAGTGGCGCACAGGGCGTTACCGTGGCCAGCAATCTGCCGGACGGCGCGGCGGGCAATAGCTCCGAGGAAAGCCGCAATCAGGCGCGCAATAGCGAGGTAATCAATTATGACGTGTCTGAAACCCTGCGCGAAACCATTAGCGCGCCCGGCGCGATCAAGCGAATCACCGTGGCGGTGCTGGTGAATGATATCGCAAGCGCAGACAACGGAGTCGAAAGCTTCACCCCGCGCTCGACCGAGGAGCTGACGGCGCTGGCGATGCTGGTGAAATCCGCCATCGGGTTTGACGAGGCGCGCGGCGATGTGGTGACGATCGAGAGCCTGCAAATGGTTTCGCCGCCCGAGGCCGGCACATTTGTCGATAGCACGCCCGGATTTGTCAGCACCAATTTGATGACCCTGATCCAGCTTGGCGTCTTGAGCGTGGTGGTTTTGGCGCTGGGGCTTTTTGTGATCAAACCCTTGCTCACCAGCTCGCCCGCCCTGCCCCCGCTCGCACCGGAAGATGCTTTGAGCGCGCCACAAGTTGCGGATATGCCGGATCTGCTACCTGCCCCTAATAGCCTGGAAACATTAAATTCTCCCATGAGTTCTCCAAGCGCCGCCGACCTGCTGCGCACCGCGATTTCGGAGCGTTCAACCGAAACCAACCGCCTATTGCAAAACTGGATTGATACCGCCAGCGAAACCGAGGAGACCCCTGCCTGATGCCCAGTCTTAAACTTGAATCTTTTTCCCATGATGTCGAAATTCGCAAAGGCATTTCAAAATTCGAAAGCTTTGAAGCTCTGCGCGATACCGCGTTTAATGACGGGGTGAAATCCGGTGCCGATGCCGCCAGTCGCGCCTTTGAAGCCGAAAAAATTCGCACCCTTTCGCCGATTTTGGAGGCGCTGAACGATCTGGCATTTTCGCAAATCGAAGCACGACACGCGGCGCTGAATTCGATGCGCCCGATGGTGGAGCAACTGCTGAAAACCCTTTTACCCGATGCGGCAAAGCAAGGATTGGGCGCCGAGATTTCGGCGATTTTAGCCGAAGCCTATAAAAAATCGCCACAAGCCCGAATCCATATTTCCGTCGCACCAGACGCGGTTTCGCCGATCCAGTCCATGCTCAGCCCCGCCAAAGCGGATTTCACAATAGAGCCGGACCCAAGCCTGACCGCGCTTCAAGCCAAGATAGGCTGGCAAGGCGGGTTTGACCAGATCGATCTGGAGGCGACGCTATCGGACATGCGCGAGGCGGTTGATGTATTTTTCACGAACGTAGACAAAGCAGAGGTTCAAAATGGTTGAAGTAAATCAAACCGGCGAAAATGCCTTCCTCGGCGTGCCGGTGGAAATGACGATATCCGTTGGCAAAGCCACGCCGCTAATTTCGGAATTGCTGGCGCTCACCCAAGGGGCTGTCATCCCGCTCGACAGCCGGATCGACGATCCGGTGGATATCTATATCGGCGACAAGCTGATCGCCCGTGGCGAGCTTCAAGAGATCGAGGGAGATGCAGGCAAGCTTGGCGTTCGGCTCACGCAAGTGGTTGATCTTAGTAATGTTTCTTAGAGTAAGCTCGGCGCTGGTAGCCATTCTCTGGTCCAGCCCCGCGCTGGCGCAATCGGTGCAATTCGATATGGGAAGCGGCTCGCTCTCCTTGCAATCGGTGCAGCTTTTTGTGCTGCTCACGCTGTTGAGCCTTGCGCCCGGTATCGCGATGATGGTCACCTGTTTTCCGTTTATGGTCACGGTGCTTTCGATCCTGCGGCAAGCCATTGGCGTGCAGCAAGCCCCGCCCAATATGATGATCGTGAGCTTGGCGATTTTTCTGACGTGGTTTGTGATGGCGCCCGTGTTTAATCAGGCCTGGGATACCGGCGTGGTGCCGCTGATGGATGGTAGCATCAGCACTCAAGCGGCGATCGACAACATCCGCGCCCCGTTTCAAACTTTCATGATGGGCCGTGTTCAGCCCGAAACGCTGGACCTGATGATCGCCTCGGCCCCCTATACCCCCGAGGCTGGCGAGACCCCGCTAAGCATCCTCGTCCCGAGTTTTCTTCTGAGCGAGATACAGCGCGGTTTCGAGATCGGATTTCTGATTTTCCTGCCCTTCCTGATTATCGATCTGGTGATCGCCGCCGTGCTGATGTCGATGGGGATGATGATGGTGCCGCCTGCAGTTATCGCACTACCGTTCAAGCTGGCGTTTTTTGTGCTGGCGGATGGTTGGTCATTGATTGCCGGAGCCTTGGTGCAAAGCTATCAATAAAGCGCCGCCGAGCCACCGGCTCGGCCATGGCCGGCGGCAACCCGTGTTTTCAGCTCGCTGAAAACCGCGCCTTTCCGGAGTGGGTGGGGCGCGCGATATTACCTCAAAAGCATAGTTTTCCCCCTGCCCCGAGGGAAAGGCGGGCGGCGCTAAGAGGTTTGAGCTAGCTCCCCCTCGCAGCCTTGCCTTTGCCCCGCGCTCTTCTTTGCTTCGCAAATTC
Source organism: Paracoccaceae bacterium (assembly GCA_015485015.1). GTDB lineage: Bacteria > Pseudomonadota > Alphaproteobacteria > Rhodobacterales > Rhodobacteraceae > UBA3077. The sequence continues at coordinate 7,468 of WFUK01000460.1, forward strand.
AAGCGCAGGGCAAACCTAGCCTCGCTTCGCTCGGCAGAGGGTGGGGGACTTCATCCCCCTCTTGCGCAAGCGCAAATCCCCCCTGATCAGGGCTGTGAATGGGTGGTAGGGTAAAACCCCACCCTTGTGTAATAACTTTCTGTTAGCTTGTACCCATGCAGCACGTCCCTGTGCTGCATGGGTAGTTGCGCGCCGCCCCACCCTTGTGGAGGTTTTCCACGTTTTGTAGACTGGCGGCATCTACTCC
>WFUK01000461.1 GCA_015485015.1 Paracoccaceae bacterium
TAAAGCGCCTCTGGCACCGGCCAGCTTTCGCCGCCCGCCAGCGCATAAGAATGCGCCACCAACCCCAGCTCGGCATTGCCCGAGGCCACCAGCGCAAAGGCCTGCCCGATATTTTGCCCCAGCACAATCCGCCCTTGCAGCGGCTCCCAAAGCCCCAGCGCCAGCAGCGTTTCCTTGGCCGCAAATCCATAAGGCGCAAGGGCGGGGTTGGCGATGGCGAGATGGGCAAAATCGCCCCGCAGGCTTTGCTCGTCCAATGCGCCTTCTGGCCGCCAAAGCGAAAGCCGCCCGCGCGCATAGGTCAGCGCGCCGTGGCCAAGCCCGCTATCTTGCAGCAATGCGGGGCGGGCCTGATCGGCGGCCAGCAGGGCATCATAAGGCGCGCCATTCAGGATCTGGCCATATAGCTGCCCCGTGGAGCCGCTGGACAGGCGGATTTTATGGCCGGATATGGCTTCGAAATCGGGCTTTAGCTGCTCGGCGATGCGGATGAAATTGGTGGCCACCGCGATCAGGGCCTCGCCAGACGCTGCCCGCGCGGGCCAAGCCAGCGCGCTGGCCATGCTGGCCAATATCAGGTGCCGTCTGTTGATCTGCATTTCATTCCCTTTGCCGATGGCAAGCTCACTATATAGTAGCCGAGCCTTGCCGCAAATGCGAATTCGGAGCCGAGGCTAGAATTCCTCAACCTCGACAATCCCCTCCACGCTTTTAAGCGCGGATTTGATCTGCGGATTTACCGGATATTTGCCCGGCAGCGTGATCTCGACATCGCCGGGCAGCTCGGGCGCGCTTAGCAAAAGGTTCACCGGCCCATGCGCGCCCTTGACCTTATTGGCCAGAATTTTCGCCAGTATCGGCACCGCCCCGGGCTGGTTTATAAACACTTTTAGGCCCTTCGCCGCCACGCCGGCGATGGCGTTATCCACCCCTGCAATCCCGCGCGCCAGTAGTTTCAGCTGCTCGCCCTCATTCGTGGCCTCAACCGATAGCACAATGTTTTGCCCCACGCTCAGCAGCGCATCGGCCTTTTCCAGCACATCAGAAAATACCGTGACCTCGAAAAGCCCCGACGGATCAGAGCATTGCACAAAGGCATATTGATTGCCGCGCGCCGATTTGCGCCGCTGCACGCCTGCGACTGTGCCCGCGATCTTGGCCAGCACGGCCTTCACTCCCTGGCTTTTCTGGGTTAGCTCATCAAAGGTAAATACCGGCGGGCGCTGCCGTTTGAGCGGGCCGATATAATCGTCCAGCGGATGGCCGGAGAGATAAAACCCGATCGCCGCCTGCTCTTGGGTCAGCTTTTCGGTTTGCAGCCAATCGTCAGGCATGGGCAGGCGTGGCGGGGGCAGATCTTCGCCGCTATCGCCAAACAGGCTGTTCTGGGCCGAGGCCTTTTCGGCGAAATTGGCGGCAGAATAGGCGACCAGACCATCCACAGAGAGCAGCACCTTTTGCCGGTTGCTATCGAGCTGGTCAAACGCCCCCGCGCGGGCCAGCATTTCAAACGGGCGCTTGCCCATGCGCTTGAGATCCACGCGGCGGGCGAAATCAAACAGGTCTTTGAACGGGCCATCTTCCAGCCGCGCCGCCTCGATCAGCTTCATCGCCTCCACCCCGACATTCTTCAGCCCCCCCAGCGCATAGGCGATTTTGCCGTCGATCACGCTGAAATTGGCTTTGGAGCGATTAACACAGGGCGGGATCATCTCGATTTTCAGGCGTTTTACTTCGCGAAAATAGACATGCAGTTTATCGGTCAAATGAATATCGCAATTCATCACCCCCGCCATAAATTCCACCGGATGATTGGCCTTGAGCCATGCCGTTTGGTAGCTGACCACTGCATAGGCCGCCGCGTGGGATTTGTTAAAGCCGTAATTGGCGAATTTTTCGAGAAGGTCAAAAACCTGTGTGGCCTTCTTTTTATCCACCCCGTTTTCAAATGCGCCTTTTTCGAATTTCGGCCGCTCCTTGGCCATTTCCTCGGCGATCTTTTTACCCATGGCGCGGCGCAAAAGATCAGCGCCGCCAAGGCTATAGCCCGCCATTTCCTGCGCGATCTGCATCACCTGTTCTTGATAAACGATGATGCCCTGGGTTTCGTCCAGCAGGTGATCAATGCTCGGGTGCAGCTTATCGCGCTCCTCCAAGCCGTTCTTAACCTTGCAGAATTTCGGAATATTCTCCATCGGGCCGGGGCGATACAGCGCCACCAGCGCCACGATATCCTCGATGCAGGTCGGCTTCATCTGCCGCAGGGCGTCCATCATGCCCGAGCTTTCCACCTGAAACACCGCCACGGTTTTGGCGCTGGCATAAAGCTCGTAGGTTTTTTCATCATCCAGCGGGATCAGCCCGATATCGATCTCGATATCGCGGGCCTTCAGCAGGTCCAGCGCGTTTTGGATCACCGTCAGGGTTTTCAGGCCGAGGAAGTCGAATTTCACCAGTCCCGCCGGCTCGACCCATTTCATGTTGAATTGCGTGGCGGGCATATCCGAGCGCGGGTCTTTGTAAAGCGGCACCAGCTCGTCAAGCGGCCGATCCCCGATCACCACCCCCGCCGCGTGGGTCGAGGCATTGCGCAACAGCCCCTCCACCTGCTGGGCATAGTTCAGCAGCCGCGCCACGACCTCTTCCTCATCCGCCGCCTCGCGCAGCTTTGGCTCGTCTTTCAAGGCTTGCGCAATGCTGACAGGCTTGACCCCCTCGACCGGAATGAGCTTGGAAAGCCGGTCCACCTGCCCATAGGGCATTTGCAAAACCCGGCCGACATCGCGCACGGCGGCCTTGGACAAGAGCGCGCCAAAGGTGATGATCTGCGCGACTTTATCGCGGCCATATTTCTCCTGCACATAGGTGATCACCTCCTCGCGGCGATCCATGCAAAAATCGATATCAAAATCCGGCATCGACACCCGCTCGGGGTTGAGGAACCGCTCGAACAGGAGCGCATAGCGCAGCGGGTCAAGGTCGGTGATCGTCAGCGCATAGGCCACAAGGCTGCCCGCACCCGAGCCACGGCCAGGGCCGACGGGGATGTTCTGGTCCTTGGCCCATTGGATAAAATCCGCCACGATCAGGAAATAGCCCGGAAAACCCATGCCATTGATGATTTTCAGCTCGAACTCCAGGCGCGCCTCGTATTCCTCGATACTGGCGGCATGGGGGATGACCTCAAGGCGTTTTTTCAACCCGTCGCGGGCGAGCTTGGCTAGCGCCTCCACCTCGTCATCGGCGAATTTAGGCAAGATCGGCGGGTGGGTGCGGGCGCGGTAGGCGCAGCGTTTGGCGATCTCGACGGTGTTTTCCAGCGCCTCGGGCAGGTCGTTAAACAGCGCGCACATTTCGTCTTGGGATTTGAAATAATGCTCCGGTGTCAGGCGGCGGCGCGGCGTTTGCTGGTCTACAT
>WFUK01000462.1 GCA_015485015.1 Paracoccaceae bacterium
CTGGCGGCTGTTCGCGCTGTCGATCCCGAAACAAAATGCTCGGTAAGGCGGTCTTGTTTGTAGTGGCTTAGACGACTCTTTCTCATGCTTCCCATCATAACCTCTTTATAGGTTATCTGGGTCAGCCCCTTAAGGAATAGCCACATTCATGTGGGCGGCAATGCGAAGCATAACTTGCTGTTTCAACCGGCCAAAAAGCTGGTTTTCGGCACGCTGAATTTCCATTTCGATAGCAGCAATAGCGACTCGCAAAAGAAGAAATAAAGAAGGTGGCAGCGCGCAGCGGCGGCAAGATGACCATGGCCATTCGCGGAGATGAAATAGTCAAGAAATAAAGGGCCTCGCTATTGGCTGTTCTGTCGATTGCGCGGTTGACAACAGGTGGGTATTATCGGATAAGCCACATCTGTCGTGGCGAAGAGATTCCTGCGGCTTATTTTATCTTGCCTGAATAGGGCACGCTGTTTGAGGCGCAGGTAACTGCTAAACACCGTCTAACGGGGCCACAGGACGCGGGAATTGAAAAGGAACGTGCGCATGTTCGCCGTGATGAAAACTGGGGGCAAACAGTATAAAGTTGCCGAGGGTGATGTTTTTACCGTTGAAAAGCTGGTCGCCGAAGCGGGCGAAACCGTGCAATTCAACGAAGTGTTGATGCTGGGCGGGGATAAAATCACCGTTGGCGCGCCAATGATTGAAGATGCTGCGGTTCAGGCCGAAGTGCTGGAGCAAACCCGCTCTGCCAAGACGATCTCTTTTGTAAAGCGTCGTCGTAAGCACTCCAGCCAACGCAAGCGTGGCCACCGCCAGCCGCTAACTCTGGTTAAAATCACCGGCATTCTTGAAGCTGGCGCGGGTAAATCCGGTGTTAAAGCGGCTTTGGGCACGGTTTCCGGTGCGGCTGTTGCGGCTGCCGCCAAGCCTGCCAAAACCACCGCCAAGAAAGCTGCGCCAAAAGCGGCTGCGGCGGATGAAGGCAAAGTAGGCGCTGCGCCTGCCAACCTTTTGAAGGGCGCTAAAGGCGAAGCCGACGATCTGAAAAAGATCTCCGGCGTTGGGCCAAAGCTCGAAGGCGTGCTGAATGAAATCGGTGTTTTCCACTTTTGGCAAATCGCCGAATGGGGCCCTGCTGAAATCGAATATATGGATGATCGTCTGTCCTTTAAGGGCCGCATCGAGCGCGACGATTGGATCAAGCAAGCCGGCGAATTTGCCGAAGCTGCGAAATAAGGAGAGCGACAAATGGCACATAAAAAAGCAGGTGGTTCATCCCGTAACGGCCGCGACTCAGCTGGTCGCCGCCTTGGTGTAAAAAAATACGGTGGCGAGCTTGTCATCGGTGGTAATATCATCGTGCGCCAGCGCGGCACCAAGTTTTACCCGGGCGATAATGTGGGCATGGGCAAAGACCATACCATTTTCGCAACCTCTGAAGGCAATGTGAAGTTTCACAAAGGCCTCAAAGGGCGCACCTTTATTTCGGTTCTCCCGTTGGCGGAGGCCGCTGAATAGCCGAAACCTCAATACACATAAATTTTGTGAGGGCTCGGTGGCAACACCGGGCCCTTTTTCTGTTTATGCATTTTCGGATTACAGAAAAATTTGACCGCCATTCGCGTTTGAGCATAGCGAAAGACAGTCTACGCTAACCGGAAATGCTTTAGGAGTGTCGTTATGGGCATAGAGTTTATCAGTTTCATCCTGTTTGCCAGCGCCATGGTTGGCACGCCGGGACCGGCCAATATGGTTATTCTGGCCGCTTCGGCGCAGTTTGGCTTTAGGCGGGCGCTACCGTTTATCGCGGGTGTTGTGGTGGGGATGCAATTTGTGATCTGGCCAATGGGGCTGGGGCTTATGGCGCTTTATACCGAGCTGCCGCTGTTGTTTGAGGGGCTGAAATGGGCTTCCGTTGGTTATATTTTCTGGCTGGCCTATAACATTCTGGGGGCTAAGCTAAAGCCAAGCGAGGTGGCCGCACCGCCTAGTTTTATCTCGGGGCTTATCGTGCATCCGCTCAACCCCAAAGCCTGGGCAATGACGATTGCGGGCTTTACGAATTTTGTGAAGCCGGAGACCTCGGCCTTGCTGGCGACCATCGCCATTGCGGCCAGCTTTTTCGCTGTCCAATCGGTATTGCAGCCGCTTTGGGGCTTGGCGGGGCAGGTGATTGCCGCGCGCTTGGCGGGCAAGCCGGGCGAGAAATATCTGATGTGGGTGCTGGCGGGGCTCACCGTGGCATCTGTGCTGTTTGTGCTGGTAAAGGGAGATTAACATGGAAGATATCATCAAAACCGAGCGCCTGACCCTGCGGCCTTTGCAGGACAGTGACGCCGCCAATATCGCGCTTTTTGTCGGTGATCCGCGCGTGGCGATGAAGCTTGCCGTGGTGCCATACCCTTATCCGGATGGGGCGGCGGAAAGCTATATCGCCTATGCCCGCGCGCCCGAAACCGCCGAGACCATCTGGGGCATGGATAAAGACGGCGCTTTAATCGGGATGATTTCGATTAGCGCAAAACAGGGCGGCACTGGCAACATAGGCTATTGGCTCGCGCCGCAGCTTTGGGGTGGCGGGCTGATGAGCGAGGCTTTGGGCGCTGTGGTGGCTTATGCGCGCGAACAGGGCTTCAAGCGGCTGCTTGCCAGCGTGCATCAAGATAATGAAGGTTCGGCCAAGGTGCTGATGAAATGCGGATTTGCCTATATC
>WFUK01000463.1 GCA_015485015.1 Paracoccaceae bacterium
ATTTTGGCCTGACGGATGAACCCTTCGCCACCGGCTATGCCTCGATTTCAGAGGCAGGCCCAACGGATGAGCAAGGCCAGGCCAGCCTGCGCCTGCCGATCCCGAAAATGGACAGCCTCACCCGACCGCTGGAATTGCGCGCCACCGTGCGGATATCCGACGGCTCCGGCAGCCCTGTCGAGCGCAGCCTCACCCGCGCCTTGCTGCCGGAAAAGCCCGCCATCGGCATTCGTCCGCTATTTGAAGGCGCGCTGCGCGAGGGCAATGAAGCCGCCTTCGAGATCATCGCGATTGATCCCCTTGCCGCACGCACCGATATGCAGAATGTCAGCTGGTCGATCTCGAAAATCGAGCGGAATTACCAATGGTACCGGATCAATAACCGCTGGAACTGGGAGCCGATCACCCGAAAAACCCGCATCGCCAGTGGTGAAATCGATCTGAGCGCCAGCTCCACCATTCGCATCGGCACACGAATAGATTGGGGCCGCTACGAGCTGAAACTCGTGCGCGCCGGTGGAGATTATACCGCCAGCGCCTATAGCTTCAATTCCGGCTGGTGGAGCGCGGATTCCAGTTCTGACACCCCCGATATGCTGGAGGTCAGCCTCGATCAACCGCGCTATAATATCGGCGATATCGCGCGGCTCCGCCTTACCCCGCGCGCGGCGGGCAAGGTTTTGGTGCGGGTTATGTCGGACCGTCTGATCTCGATGCAGGTGGCAGATGTTAGCGCCGGAGAGCAGGTGATTTCGATTCCGGTGGCGGAAGAATGGGGGGCGGGGGCCTATATCGTTGCCACCCTGATCCAGCCAATGGATGAAGCCCAATCCCGCAACCCGACCCGCGCGGTCGGGCTGGCCTATGCGCCCACGGATCCCGGGCAGCGATCGCTGCAAGCGCGCTTTGATATGCCCGCCGAAATCCAGCCACGCGGCCCGCTTTTGGCGCAGCTAGAGGTCAAAAACATTCCCGAAGGCGAAACGGTATATGCCACCATTGCCGCCGTTGATCTCGGCATCCTGAATCTCACCGGCTTTAGCAGCCCTGCCCCCTCGGATTATTATTTCGGGCAGCAGCGCCTCGGCATGGAAATTCGCGATATTTATGGCCGTTTGATTGACGGGATGCAGGGCATTCCGGGCCGGCTGCGCTCGGGCGGAGACGGGGCCATGGCGCGGGTAAACGCGCCGCCACCAACGCAAAAGCTGATCGCCTATTTCTCCGGCCCGCTTACGGTTGGGGCCGATGGGCGGGTCAGCACCAGCTTTGATCTGCCGGCCTTTAATGGCACGGTGCGCCTGATGGCGGTGCTGTGGTCCGATAGCGGCATTGGCGAGGCCGAAGCCGATATTCTGGTGCGGGATCCGGTGGTGCTAAGCACTAATTCGCCCGCCTTTCTCGCCCCTCAAGATGATAGCGAACTCGGGGTGAATATCACCAATGTCAGCGGGGCAGACGGGCGCTATAGTATTGAAATTTCAAGCAATAACAATCTTGGCTTTGGTCAGGCACCGCGCATGGCCAGCCTTGATTTGGCTCGGGGCGAGAAAGCCTCGCTGCGCTGGCCGATCTTTGCCGGAGAGGCCGGAGATACCGCGCTTTCGCTGCGCCTGATATCGCCCGACGGCAGCAGCCTAAGCTATGAAATCCCGCTGGAAATCCGCGCCAATGATCCGCCGATCCGGCAATCCTTGCTGATGCCGCTCGCCAAAAATGGCGGCACATTTACCCTTGATCGCGAGGTATTTGCCGAGATCACCGCCGGTAGCGGCGAGGGCAGCTTTGCGCTCGGGCCGCTGGGCCGGTTTGATGTTGCGGGTATGCTGGCCGCGCTGGATCGCACCCCGTGGGGCGGCACCGAAACCCGCGTTGCGAAAGCCATGCCGCTGCTCTATCTGGATGCGATTGCAGAGGCGATGGATATCGAGGGGGAATATTCCCCCGAAGCCCGCATTAACGATGCGATTGTGGCAGTTCTGGCCAATCAGAATTCGCAAGGGGCATTTGGCAATTGGCAGCCCGATAGCGGTGATCTATGGCTGGATGCTTTTGCCAGCGATTTCCTCAGCCGCGCGCGGATCGAGGGTTATGACGTGCCCGAGCGCGCCTTTTCCCAAGCCTTGGACAACCTGCGCAACCAGCTGAATTATGCCGGAGATTTTGAGCATGCGGGGGAAGGTCTGGCCTATGCGCTTATGGTTTTGGCGCGCGAAGGGCGGGCCAGCCTCGGGGATCTGCGCTATTACGCCGATGTCAAAGCCGAAGATTTCGCTACCCCGATGGCGCTGGCGCAGCTTGGCTCGGCGCTGGCCTTTAACGGCGATCAAATCCGCGCCGACCGGCTATTTGCCATGGCCAACCAGCGGGTGCAAAATGCCGGAGAGGAAGGCACTGGCTTCCGCCCGGATTACGGCAGCTTCCGCCGCGATGCCGCTGCGGTGCTGGCCTTGGCGACCGAGGCGGAAAGCACGGCGGTTGACCGGCAAATGCTGGCGGGCGTCATTGCGCGGCCCGCGCGGTATTATTCCACCCAGGAG
>WFUK01000464.1 GCA_015485015.1 Paracoccaceae bacterium
ATGCCAGAGATATGGCCCACACAGCACGGGTATTACGGGCGCATGCGGGCGCGTCGCATTATCGGGTGCCGTTTGTGGCCCATGAGGTGCCTGCGTTTTTTGCCGAGACCGGCCTGATGGGAGAGCTGGCCCGCAGGGCGATCTCGGGGCGGCTGGATCGGCGCTGGTATCGCGACGCCATGCGGGCGCGGGGCGATAGCGGGATTTACCGGCGTGGTTTGAGGGCGACTCTATCCCGCCGTGGCAAAACGGAAGGTGCGATTATCCAGCAAGGTGTCCGCCAGCTTGGCCCCGACCCAAAAGAAGAATAGCGCCGTCCATGCCGTGAGCGAAAATACCGAGGTGCCGGTGACGCCATTGCCGATAGCGCAGCCCCCCGCCAGCATACCGCCAAAGCCCATCAAGGCCGCGCCCGATAGATAGCGCCGCATCGAAGCCCCGCCCTCAAAGCCCTGCAATTTTAGCTCGCGCGTGAATAGCGCCGCCAGAAAGGCCCCGATAAACACCCCGGGGACCAAGCCGATGGCGAAGGTCAAAACCGGACTGGTTTCCAGAAAATACATCAGGGTATTGGCCGAGGGACCGGTGAAGGTCAGGCTTTCAATCGAGGTTGGCTCGAAGCTGACGGACGCGATGGAATAGGTGGCAAACCAGCCCAGCGCCACGGAAAACCCAACCCCTGCGCCAAAGATCAGCACGCTATATCCAACGCGGTTTTTATAGGCGATATAGATCGCATAAATCGCAAAGCCGATCCCCATCAGCATGCCAAAACCACCGGGCGCGCCAAGGGCATCCAGCAGGTTTACATTGCGCCCGCCCGGGGTTGTCCAGAGGCCCGCGAGGCTGTTGCGCAAGGGGGAAAGCCAGCCATGCAGGCTCATCTGGGCGAATACCGCAAACACCAGGCCAGAGATCACAGCCCGCAAATTACCCGTGGCGGCCAGCACCAAAAGCCGCCCCGAGCAGCCCCGCGCCATCACCATGCCCACGCCAAAAATCAGCCCGCCAAGGATCGCCCCCGAGATCGAACCCGGCACCGCCAAAATGCGCGCCTCGGAAAGATCGACATATTCAAAATAGATCGCAAATTGCGTCCAGAATAGTGCGGTGGCAAAGGTCAGCAGCCAAACGGCGGTGCGCGGGCCAATCCGGCCACGGGCAAATTCCACCGCCGAAGCCCGCAGGCAAAACTGCGAGCGCTGTGCCGCCACGCCAAAAACCACCCCCACCAGCAGGCCCGCCAAGGCTTTGGTATTGGCTTCTCCCAAGCTGTCCATAACGGTAATGAGGTCCATCTCGATATCCTTCACAAAATACAGGCATCACAAATATATGATTAACTGAATATGACTCCGGAAATCGTGCAGCTTTGACCTAGATCATATTTTCACCAAAAACCTGAACCTGTTATATGGCCTTCCCCTGAGCAAAGGTTTAAGGCTGATCGGATGCGACATTCCCTTTCCTTGGAAGACGCCAAAAGCCTGCCTCGCTGGTGCAGGCCGGTGGCGCTATTGGTGCTGATGGCGGCGGTTTCGCTATTGCTATCCATGATGATCCCGCGCCACCCAAAGCCGGGCCATGAAACGATTTTTTCGAAAGGCGCGCCATGACCGTTCCCCAAGGCCGGTTTTTGACCGGATCGACCATGCGCCATGTTTCGGTAATGACCATGAGCGCCACGATTGGCCTTACCTTTATGTTTTTGATCGATGCGGCCACGCTGTTTTGGGTGGCGCGCATGGGGGTGGAGCAAAATATGGCGGCGCTGGGCTTTGCCTGGACCATCCAGTTTTTCACGCTGTCGGGCGGTATTGGCCTGATGATTGCGGCGGTGGCGCTGGTGAGCCGCGCCATTGGTAAGGGGGATCGCGCGCAGGCCCGCCGCCATGCCAGCTCGGCGATGGTGATTACCGTGCTGGTGCAGGCGGTTTTGGCGGCGGTGGTGCTGTTTTTTCGCGAAGATATATTGGCGCTGGCGGGGGCCAAGGGCGAGACCTTGGCCATTGCCAGCCGGTTTTTGCTGCTCTCGGTGCCAAGCCTGCCGATCATGGCGCTGGGCATGGTTGGCTCGGGGGTTTTGCGGGCCGAGGGCGATGCCAAGCGCTCGATGCTGGTGACGATCGTCGCGGGGCTGATCGCGATGACGCTGGACCCGCTGTTTATTTTCGGCTTTGGGCTGGGGGTGGATGGCGCGGCGATTGTGATGGATATCTCGCGGTCGATCACGGCGCTTTTGGCGCTGTATTTTGTGGTAAAGGTGCATGATCTGGCGGCAAGGCCAAGCTTGGCCAATGTGCGCAAGGTCGCGCCGGCTTTTGCTGCCGTGGCGCTGCCCGCCATGGCGACCCAGCTTTCCACCCCGTTTGGCAATTATATCGCCACCGGTTTTATGGCGCAATTTGGCGATGGCGCGGTGGCGGGCTGGGCCGTGGTCGGGCGGCTGACGGTGCTGGCTTTTGGCGGTATTTTTGCGCTCTCGGGCGCGGTGGGCGGCATTTTGGGCCAGAATTACGGCGCGGGGCAGATGGACCGCGTGCGCAGCACTTACCGCGATGCGCTGATCTACAGCTTTGCCTATATATCTCTCGCGTGGCTGATCTTGTGGCTACTGCGCGGGGTGGCGATTTCGGCGTTTCAACTGGGGCCGGAGGGGGCGGCTGTGGTGCTGGCCTATACCAATCTCGCGGCTGGCGGCTTTGTGTTTACCGGCATCTTGTTTGTGAGCAACGCTGCGTTTAATAATCTGGGGCGGCCGCTTTGGTCCACCGGCTTTAACTGGATGCGCGACGGCTTGCTGATGTTTCCGATCTGCTGGTGGTTAAGCGCGGAGCTTGGCGCGGTGGGTGTGGTTTACGGGCAGGCTTTGGCGGGGGTGACTGTGGGGCTGCTGGCCGCCACAGCGGCGTGGCGCTTTGTGGCGCGGCTTTAGGGGGATAA
>WFUK01000465.1 GCA_015485015.1 Paracoccaceae bacterium
TGACGGAGTATAGCAAGAAAATTCCGCATGGCTTTACTCCGGCTCGTTGACAAAGGCTGAATAGGATACCAGATGGAAGGCCCCTGAAGGATCTTTTGGCAGTAGCGCGCCGATACCTGCGCCGGGAATAAGCGGATCAACCACAAAACAGGCGCGCGCGACCATAATATCCTGATTGACGCGTGAGCCGGCATTAAACGCGACAACCGGCGCAATATTGGAGGTGCGATCAACACAAACCGCGTTGGCACCGCCAATCGGGTCTGAAACTTCGACAAGCTCCAGCGTTAGCACGTTATTACAGTCTCGTAAAATACCGGCATAGTTGCATATACTGGCTTTGATCTCGGCTGGGGTCGGGTTCGGGTCTCGGCCAAGACGCAAATCTCTGACGGCAAGATTCAGCCCGCGATGCAGCAAGGTTTGCTGTGTCATTAACCAGCCGGCTTCGACGACCGAAAACACGATCCACATAACAACCGGAATGAGCAATACAAATTCAACGGTGGCGCTCCCGTCTTCGCTCTTGCGAAAGCGGCGAAGAACAGAGCTTAGCTTAGCTAGAGCAGCCATTAGTTTACCAAGCGCAGTTTTTGAATGGTGGTGGTGATGGCATCAAATGCATCGGCCAAATTAGCCGAGCCTACCGAATAAAAATCTCCGGGAGAGGAAGCACAGCTGCGCATCTGATTATAGGGGTTGGAGCCCTCGGCAATATCCACCCCGATTGTGAAAATCACGATACCCTGATTTTTGGCAGCGGTACAAACATCTTGCATCAAGTCGTCGCCTTCCGCTGAGGAGGTTCGGATAGCGTCTTCACGAAAGTCGCCGGTATCGGGATCGGTAATATAATAACCAGAGCCGACAGGGGGCTCGGATACAGTACGGTAATATTCCCAAGCAGCAGCGTTTTGCTGGGTATTGGCTTCAGCTGACCCATAAACATTATAACCATCCTCGGGCACAACGATTTCGTTAAAGTTTTCGCCATCGGTCATGGCAACGATGAATTTCAGAGTTGTGGTGTCGTTATAGGCGGCTGGACGGCCACGAAATCGCGGATCGACCAAGCATACATCGTTCGAGCAGGTTTGGGTCATGCTGCGAACCACGGCTTCGGCGCTCGGGTCTAGCAGGTTTGTGCCCCATTTGATGCCTGACCAAGTGTTGGTCGAGCTTTGAGGGGACAGGTTATTGATCATGGCGTTGATTTGGCCGACATCATTGGCCAAAGGCAGGATTTGCGACGAGACATCAGGACAAGCCGAGGCTAAAACCGGATCGCTGCCATCTGCATTACGGCCGGCCCAGAGATAAAAGTGCTGATATTGCTCGGGCGCGGCAAATTGCGAGAAGTTCGTGGTGCTATAATCGGAATCATTAAACAGCATGCAGTTGGAATAATTGTGCCAGCGGCTAACCGTATCAAAATTAGGATAAAGTTGAGCCATATAGTCTGGCAAGGCGACTTGCCCGGAAAACGGAACAACAGAAATGCTGGTATAGTTCGGGCGGCGCCCTTCAAGCAGGGTGCTGGTGAAATCGGTTGCGGCGCTCTGGAGCAGATCAATGCGGCGGCCCAGGAAGTTTCCGGCACCGTCATTCACATCAAAATTCATCGAGCCGGACACATCCAGCACCAGCGAAATTTCGATATTTTGCGAGCCGGTGGAAGCCGCAGAAACGGCCTGACCGCCGAGGGCCTCGATACCGGTCATGCGCAAGAAATAGGTGTCGATGCTAAAGGATGACGAAACATCAACCCGCTGCGTGGTGAGGCTGAAATCCGGCACAATATTAACGCCAAGCGCATCCGGATTGAAGCCGGAGATGGTAAGATAGGAGCGCACGGTAGCGATGGCGGCGGCTTCGGCCGAGTTCAGATTATCCGGTGAATTTGCAATCGCTGCCTGTGCATTGCTCGTGGCGGCCAATACCCCGCGATCAAGCGCATCCTGCACCGCCGCGCGCCGGCTTTCCTGATTCATAAAATCAACGGCCATGCCGCCACCGACCACCATGACCATAAACATGATCAGGGTGAAAGCGACAATGCCACCGTCTTCTTCATCACGAAAGCTTTTCAGCAGTTTGATATTCATTGCAAATTTCCTTGGCTGTTCGTATCCAAATATCCAATTACGAATTACACAAAAAGATGCCTAAAATTGGCAATACCCTAAAATACAACCCTACCATAGCAAAAAAAACCTAGTTTTACTAGTCCAGCGGCACAATTATTCGGCAAATGAGGATCAAATTCAACCAATAGTAGCTAATTGATTGTAAGTATATGTAAAGTAATGATATTTAGTGCCTGACTGCTGTTACCATAGCGCTAATTGTGTCCTTGAGTTGCAACGAACCTACCAAATTTCCGCTATTATCACGCACATTTGCGCGGTTTTCTTCTTGGGACGACATAGCTTGCGCCGCTGTTTCCAGCCGGTCATCGGGTTTTACCTCGATTTTTATATCTCCCTGAAGCGGGGTTTTGTCCATGATTGTCTCAACGGCGATCACCCGCCCACGATTAACTTCTTGAACAAAATCAGATATATAGGCGTCAGCCGGATGCAAAACGATCTCCTGCCCCGTGCCTTGCTGGATCACCTCGCCATCGCGCAAAATAGCGATTCGATCTCCCAATCTTAGCGCCTCGTCAAGGTCGTGGGTGATAAAGACGATGGTCTTTTTCAGCTCCTCCTGAATGTCCAGAAGCACCGATTGCATATCGGTCCGGATCAGCGGATCAAGCGCCGAAAACGCTTCGTCCATCAGCAGAATATCGGCGTCATTCGTCAGCGCGCGGGCCAGCCCGACCCGTTGTTGCATACCGCCTGAAAGCTGGTTCGGGTAATGGTCTTCAAATCCATCCAGCCCCACGCGCTCGATCCAGCGCTGCGCGCGTTTTTTCGCCTCGGCCTTGTCTATCCCCTGAATTTCAAGCCCGTAAACCGTGTTTTGAATCACGGTGCGATGGGGCAGCAGGGCGAATTTCTGAAATACCATCGCCGTTTTATGCCGGCGAAAATTCAATAGCTCGGCATCCGACATCTGGCAAACATCGACATCCTCGTATTGCACCGAGCCGGTGGTGGGATCAATCAGTCGGTTAATATGCCGGATCAGCGTGGATTTCCCAGAGCCGGAAAGCCCCATCACTACTTGGATTTTCCCCGCAGGCATAGAGATATTGATGTCTTTTAAGCCCAATACATGCCCGTGCTTTTCGTTTAGCTCGGCCTTTGACATACCATTTTTCACGGCCTCAACATATTTCTCGCCATGGGGGCCAAAAATCTTGTATAGGTCTTTAATTTCAATGCCTTGACTAGCCATGGATCACCTCTGAATGCTTTTGCAGCCGTTTGCCGAATTTCTGTGATACCCGATCAAATACAATCGCGATCGCCATAATCGCCAGCCCGTTCATAAAGCCAAGGGTAATATATTGATTATTCACCGCTTTCAGCACCTCCATGCCCAGCCCGCGCACGCCGATCAGGGCGGCCACCACCACCATCGCCAGCGCCATCATGATCGTCTGGTTTACCCCGGCAAAAATATTGGGCAGGGCCAGCGGCATCTGCACGCTCCACAGCTTTTGTCTGGGCGAGGCACCAAAGGCATCGGCGGCTTCCAGCACGTCTTTATCCACCAGCCGGATGCCCAGATTGGTGAGCCGCACAACCGGCGGAATGGCATAGATACATACCGCAATCAGCCCGGGGATTTTGCCAAGGCCGAGCAGCAGGATGATCGGGATCAGATAAACAAAAGCCGGCACGGTTTGCATAAAGTCCAGCACCGGCGTTACAATCGCCTGTATGCGGTCTGATTTTGACATCAGAATGCCAAACGGAATGCCGATTATAATACACACCAGCGTGGCCACAGAAACCAGCGCCAAGGTATACATGGTGTTTTCCCACATCCCCATATAGCCAATAAGCGCCAGCGAGGCCAAGCTGCCGACCACCAGCTGCCAGCTGCGCGAGCCAAGCCAGACCAGCAACGCGATAATTCCCATAACCACGGGCCAGGGGCTGTTGATCAGCAGCTTTTCAAACCAGACCAGAAAATTCAAAAGCGGTCGGAAAAAATTCTCGAGGCTTTCACCATAAGCCCGCGAAAACTCCAAAAACGCCTGATCGCCCGCTTTTTTGAAATCCCTTAAATCCGTGCGCCCAATTGCCGGAAACTCATACCAGTCCCACATCGCTTAATCCTTGCCTTGCCCAAAAGAAAAACCCGGCAGAAATCTCTGCCGGGTTTGGTATTTTTGAACGATCCTTAAAGGGCCGCTTTTACCTTGGCCGCCACTTCAGGCGATACCCACTGGGTCCACACTTCTTCATAGCGCTCAAGGAATTCAATCGCCGCATCAGACCCTTCGGCCTGTTCGTCTGACATATAAACCAGCATCGAGCCCATGACCTCGCCGGGGTAAACCCGCGCCGCAAGATAATCATTGATCTCGCCGCCGCTTTCCATGAAGTCAGCGGATACGATGGTGAATACTTCGGATTTCACCCATGCGGATTGCGGCGGGTTTTCACAGCCTTCTTGCGTGATGCAGCCGTTCCAGGCTTCATCGCCGGCATAATCCACACCAAATGGCACTTGCACCATGTTGTATTTGCCGATCAGCGCGGTAGGGGACCAGTAATAGCCCAACCAGTTGTCGCCGCGCTCGTTGGCTTTGGCGATCGAGCCGTCAAGCCCCGCTGCCGAGCCCGGATCGATCAGCACCCAGCCATTTTCTTCCATGTTAAAGGCTTCAAACAGGCTGATATTGATTTGCTGGCAGCCCCAGCCGGCAGGGCAGCCGACAAAGGCCCCAACGGATGGATCTTCGGAAGACGGGAACAGATCAGGGCGACTTACCAGATCCAGCACGGTTTTGATCTCCGGATTGGCTTCCAGCGTATAGGCCGGCACATACCAGCCTTCGCCAAGGCCTTCAATCGGCCCACGGTTCACCGCAAACAGGCGCTCTTCGGCAAGGGCGGCATCCACCAGGGTGCGCACGCCGTTCACCCATTGCTCACCGGCAATTTGCGGCACGCCTTTTTCGTTCATCGAAGCGAAAATAGGCGCAGTGCCGCCGACAATCAGCTCAACGCTACAGCCATAGCCTTCTTCAAGGATGAATTTGTCAACATTGGCGAGCAATTCGCCCGAGGCCCAGTTGAATTCGGCCATGGTGATCTCGCCGCAGTCTTGCGCCATGGCACCGGAACCAATGCCCATGCCGAGGGTTGCGATTGCCGCGGTGGCAAGTATTTTTTTCATGTTTTCACTCCGTTGGAATATTATATTGGTTAAGTATTCGCTTAACTATAAGACGCACGCGCCTCAAAGAAGCGCGGTGATCAGCGGGTCCGGCTTCTAGGGTCCGGTGAGGCGTCAGGCCACGTAAGCCATCTGGTTTATATG
>WFUK01000466.1 GCA_015485015.1 Paracoccaceae bacterium
ATATTTGATATCGGCCTTTTCCAGATCAAGGCTGGCAACATTGGCCTTGCGCCCCACCGCCACCAACAGGTGCGAGCCGGTATAGCTCGCGCCGTCCTTGGTCTTCACCGTCACACCGCCCGTCGCGGTTATCTCCGAGGCCATGGCCCCCTCGATAATCTCCACCCCCTCCGCGCGGATGCGCTCCAGCGCAATCGCCGCCAGCTCGGGATCGTCCTTGCCCAGCGCCTTCATGCCCTCCAGCACCGTTACCTTACTGCCCAGCCGCGCATGGGCCTGCGCCATCTCCATGCCAATCGGGCCACCGCCGATGATAACCAGATGTTCGGGCTGCGCCTGCAGCTCAAAAATATCCTCGTTGGTATAGTATCGCACGCTGTCCAGCCCCGGAATGGGCGGCACGAAGGGCGAGGAGCCGGTGGCGACCACAAAGCGCCGCGCGCGAATGGTATGATCGCCCGCCTGCACCTCGCGCGGGGAAATAAACCGGCCATATTCGGAGATCACCCGCACCCCCAACCCTTCAAAGCGCTCAACAGAATCATGCGGTGCGATCCCGTAAACCACAGCCTTCACATGGGCCTTAGCCGCGGCATAATCCACCTGCGGCTTAACGGGGGTAATGCCAAACGGCGCGCCGGTGGTCATGGCATGGGCGTGCTTGCCTGCGGCGAGCAGGGCCTTGCTCGGCACACAGCCATAATTCAGGCAATCGCCGCCCATTTTGCCGCCTTCCAGCAGCACCACGCTCGCGCCCATCTGCACCGCCCCTGCGGCCACGGAAAGCCCGCCAGAGCCAGCCCCGATCACACAAATATCTACTTTAATAACGCTCATGCCTTCGCTCCGGATTTACGAATTTTCTTTAGTATAATCGGCAAGGCCGATAGCGCACAAAGCGCCAGAATTGGCCCGAGGATTTGCCATTCGAAAATGATCCCCAAATTCGGCGATTCACCCCGGGCAAATACCGCCCCCAACCCCGAGCCAACCCATGTATAAACCAAAGCCCCCGGAATAATCCCCACCGCCGTGGTCCAGGCAAAGCGCGAAAGCAAGGTGCCGACAAGCGCCGGCACGAGGTTCGCCAGAAAGAACGGAAAAGCCGGCACCAGCCGCATGAGCAGCAAAAAGCTGACCTCGTTTTCTTGCAGGCCCGCCTTGATCTTATGCGCCATGCCACCGCTTTCATCCATCTTGCGCGAAAGATAATCACCCAGGCCAAATCGCGCCGCCAGAAAGATCAGGATCGCGCCAATCGTCGCCCCCGTCAGATTATAAAACACCCCCGGAAACAGCCCGAACAAAAACCCGCCGGTCAGAGAAATCACCGCCGCGCCGGGCAGAGAAAACGCAACAATAACGATATAGATCGCAATGAACCCCAGCACCGCCAGCCCGTAATTTCCATCGCGCCACGCCAGCAGCGCCTCGCGATTATCGCGCAGGGAATCAAAAGATAGATAATCCCGCAGGGTAAAAAAACCGATCGTGGCGACGATGATAATCACCGCGAGGGGGATCATCCGCTGCCAGCGCGGTTTTTGCGGGTCTTGGGTTTCTAGGCTTGCCATCTGGGTCTCCGAATCTTCCTTTCTACCTATTTGCGCCATCTTCGAGGCTAAAAACAGGGACCTCACGGGGCCTTGATGCAATATGTGCCTTTGTTTCAGTTTGATAGATATCCGCCAAAGAAATGTTTCATTTTTCAACGCTAGCGAATTGACTTCCCCCATTATCAAGCCTATTAAACCAATTCTGAATTCAAGGCGCGGGTGCATAGCTCGATTCGCCCCCCGCAGGAGATATGACATGAAACGCACATTCCAGCCGAGCAACCTTGTTCGCAAACGCCGCCACGGGTTTCGCTCGCGCATGGCTACCAAAAACGGTCGCAAAATCTTGAACCGTCGCCGCAATCAGGGCCGGAAGTCTCTCTCGGCTTAAGCCGGAAGGCACAGATTATGACACCGCCGGAAGCCCCCGCGAATCCCGATAACGGGGCGCGTGCGGCGCTTCCGGCGGTTTCGTTATGCGTGATCAAAAAACGCGCCGATTTTCTGAAGGCGGCGCGGGCGCGGCGGGTGGCGATGCCCGGGTTCGTCTTGCAAATGCGCAAAAGGCTCGAGGGCGATGGCATTCGCATCGGCTATACCTGCTCCAAAAAGGTGGGCAATGCCGTGGCGCGCAATCGTGCCAAGCGACGGTTGCGGGAAATCGCGCGGGAAATATTGCCGCTGCACGGCCAACCGGGCCATGATTATGTGCTGATCGGCCGCCGGCTTGAAACCGCCAATCGCCCTTATCATATATTGCGGGCAGACCTTGAAAAAGCCCTGCGCAAGCTGCACCAGCCAAGGCCGAAAAAATGACCCCTTTTGCCTATATCGTATCGATCCCCGTGCGGGCCTATCGGCTTTTCGGCAGCCCGTGGCTCGGGCGCTCGTGCCGCTATCAGCCGACCTGTAGCGCCTATGCGATGGATGCGCTGGAAAAGCACGGCGCGATCAAAGGGACTATTATGGCCGCCAAGCGCGTGGGCCGCTGCCATCCTTTTGGCGGGGATGGATATGATCCGGTGCCGGAAAAAGACGAAAAAAAACCCTGAATTGGAGCCGGAATGGCGAAATACACCGTTGAACGA
>WFUK01000467.1 GCA_015485015.1 Paracoccaceae bacterium
CGATGAATATCCCCGAGGTTCCGGTGTTTCGAAAACCTGTGATTGCGGTCATTCCCACTGGCGACGAGTTGGTCATGCCCGGCGAAATCCCCGGGCCAACCCAGATCATTACCTCGAATAATTTTGCCATCAAAGCCCAGCTTGAGGCGCAGGGGGCCGAGGTGCGGCTCTTGCCAATCGCGCGGGATAATCGCCCTGCCCTGCGCGCCGTTTTCAAGCTGGCAAAAGGCGCGGATATGGTGGTGACGCTGGGCGGCGCTTCGGTGGGTGATTATGATCTGATCGCGCCGATGGCGGAGGAGCTGGGGCTGAGCCTTGATTTTTATAAAATCGCCATGCGCCCCGGTAAGCCTTTGATCGCGGGGCATATTTCCAGCGTGCCTATGTTTGGCCTGCCGGGGAATCCGGTGTCTTCGATGGTATGCGCGCATGTGTTTTTGCGTCCTGCGGTGGATAAAATGCTGGGGCTGCCGCCGCTGGATCAAGAGGCGCAGACCTATGTGTTAACAGCGGACCTGCCGCCAAACGGGCCTCGGATGCATTACCTGCGCGCCACGGTGAAAGCAGGCAAATGCACACCGGCTGATAGCCAAGATAGCGCGTTGATTTCGGTGATGTCCAAGTCAAACGCGCTGCTGATCCGCCAGCCCGATGCCGAGGCCGCCAAAGCGGGCGACGAGGTGAGTTGCATCTTGTTTTAGGCAATTCACAGTTGACACAAAGCAAGAACATCTGTAGAACGTAAGGAAATGGCCTTGCGGAGGTGGCACTATGCTGACCAAAAAACAACTGGATTTGCTGAAATTCATCTACAAAAGGGTGCAGGCAGACGGGGTTTCGCCCTCCTTTGACGAAATGAAAGAGGCGCTGGATTTGCGCTCTAAATCCGGCATCCACCGGCTGATCACGGCGCTGGAAGAGCGTGGGTTTTTGCGCCGCTTGGCGCATCGGGCGCGGGCGATCGAGATTATCAAGCTGCCCGATAGTATGGAAAGCGGCTTTCAGCCGACGGTGATCGAAGGCTCGCCGCGCAGCTCGGTGGATATCAAGGTGGACGCGTTTGATCTGCCTGTGATGGGCAAAATCGCGGCCGGCACGCCGATTGAGGCGATCCAGCATGCCAGCAGCTCGATCGGGGTGCCGGGGGCAATGCTGAATACCGCCGGAAAGCATTATGCGCTGGAGGTGAAAGGCGATTCCATGATCGAGGCGGGGATCAACTCGGGCGATATTGTGATTATCCACGAGCAGCCCGATGCCAATAATGGCGATATCGTGGTGGCTTTGGTTGATGATCAGGAAGCGACACTGAAAAAGCTGAACCGCACTGGCAGCGCAATTGAGCTGATCGCGGCCAATCCGGCTTATGAAACACGGGTATTCACCAAGGATCAGGTAAAAATTCAGGGTAAGCTGGTTGGGCTGATCCGCACCTACAATTAGGGTCGACTATTTGTCCAGGGACGGCTGAGGAAACGCGGCGCGGCGGGGATTATGCGCGGCACCCCGCCTTCAAAAGCGATGGCAAAACCGGCTAAATCCGCCAGTTCGAGCTTGCCGATAAACCGGCAATTCCCTTCGGGGCGGCTATACTGTTTTGGCGCGATCAGGATGGTATTGGCCATGCAGCTTTGGCCAAAACCTTGATTGTTCTGGTCCAATACCAGCTTCCAGCCATTCTCTATCATAATCGTTGAAATACGATCTTGGGTGAAAAAACCTAAGCGATTATATGCGGCAGGCTGATCACCGGTATCACCATCATTTTCCAGCCAAATATTCGCCACGAACCCGTAGGCGGTTTCTTTATTCAGCACGCGGCCCTGGCTTTGCATCACCCCAATCAGCGCGGCATTGTTATTCACAAGAATTAAAGGCCTTTCGTTTTTCATCCACAGCACCAAGGCCATCAGGAACAAGATAATCGCGGAAACTCTGGCCCTGCCGATAAGCAAAAAACCCAAACATCCCGCCAGCGCAATCATCGGCAGCACCATCCAAGGCGCATTTTGCACATAGGTGACCGACATTTCCATTGTCGAAAACCTTTCCGCCACCCACAAAACCCAAGCCACCCCCTGCCCCATGAGCCAAAACGCAAAATCACCCATGCCAAATACACTCAAAAACAGGGCGATCAGGGCGGCGGGCATAATTACCAACCCCATGAGCGGCACGGTCAGCAAATTGGCCAGCAATCCAAAATTAGATATCTGGTTAAAATGAAACGCCGCAATCGGAGCCGTTGCCGCGCCCGCAATTGCCGAGGTAAAAACCAATGCCAAAATGGAGCCGGCCCAACGGGGCAGAACCTGTTTTAACACCGCCCACCAATGTGCCTTTCGCAGCATTTCAAAACTGCCCACCAGCGCCGTAGTGGCGGCAAACGACATCTGGAATCCGGCTTCAAGCAGCGATTCAGGCCGTAAAAGCAAGACCAGCACAGCCGCAAGCGCCACCGCGCGCAGGGTGAATGCCGGTCGATCCAGCATGACCGCAAGCAAAACCACCGTCACCATGATAAATGCCCGCTGGGTCGCCACACTGCCGCCCGACAAAAACAAATAGCCAAGCCCGATTAAAAGCGCCGCTACCGCACCGATCTTTTTGACCGGCAAACCAAGCGCAACCCGAGGAAATGCCGCCATCCCATAGCGAAACAATAAAAACACAAACCCCGTAAGCAACCCCATATGCAGGCCGGAAATCGCCAAAAGATGCGCAAGGTTTGAATCGCGCAAGGTTTGCAAAACCTCATCGTCAATCCGGCTCCGGTCCCCGGTTAGAATCGCCGCCGCAAAAGCCCCGTTTCGCCCGCCCACCGATGTCGCGATATGGCGAGCAAGCTGGCGGCGGATATTTGCCAGCCAAAGCCCCTGCGCTCCATCCGCATAAGGGCGCATCACCACCACCGGATTGCGGGTATATCCCAGCCCGCCAAGCTGGTTAAACCACGCATATCGGCGAAAATCAAAGCCCCCTGGCTCGGTCGGTCCGCTTGGGGGGGAAAGGCTGCCCACCAGATTAACCCGATCTCCCAAGGCCAGATTGGGCGAAAAACCAAAAAGCGACACCCTGATTTTCGAAGGGGGTTGGTCCACACGCTCGAGAACCACGCGGTCCAATGTCAGGCGAATGGCCTTGCTTTTGGAGCGGTCAATCTTGATTATCCGCCCCTCAACCACCCCATAATAGCGAAAACCGAGGATCGGTGCAGCGACGGCGGCGCTTCGGTAAACCGCCGCGAGGTAACCCGAATTTAACACAAACAGGATTAGGATCAGCAATCGAACCGGCCCCGAAACCCGCCAAATGAGCCAAAGCAATGCAAGCTGGCCGGAGGCCAGCCCCCAGCTCATCCATGCAGCCGGCTCAAAAGGAAATGAAAAATAGCCGCCAATCCCGAATGCCAGCGCCACCGGAACCCACAGGATAAAATTCTGCCGTTGGGTTTCCAGCCATGCCACGCCTTGTTCTCCCTTTCCCCTTGCCCTAAAACCACAGCATCACCCTGTTATGGTTTCTGAAAGGTTAACAAATGTCAGCTAAAGGCATCGTCACCCGCTTTGCGCCCTCGCCCACCGGATATTTGCATATCGGCGGCGCCCGCACCGCGCTTTTTAACTGGCTTTTTGCCCGCCATCACGGCGGCAAATTCCTGTTGCGCATCGAAGATACCGACCGCGCGCGCTCCACCCCCGAAGCGACGGAAGCGATTTATGAGGGTTTGCGCTGGCTCGGGCTGGATTGGGACGGCGATGCGGTGAGCCAATTCGAGCGCGTCGCCCGCCATCAAGAAGCCGCGCAGCAAATGCTGGATGCGGGAACGGCCTATAAATGCTACTCAAGCAAAGAAGAAATCGAAGCGTTTCGCGAAAACGCCCGCGCCGAAAAGCGCCCGCCGCTGTTTCAAAGCCCATGGCGAGACGCAACGGAAACGCCCGATTTGCCGTTTGTGGTGCGCCTGAAAGCGCCAAAAACCGGCGAAACCGTGGTGCAGGACGAGGTGCAAGGCCGAATCACATTCAAAAACGAAACCATGGATGATCTGGTGCTGCTACGCTCGGACGGCACCCCTACCTATATGCTGGCGGTGGTGGTGGATGACCATGATATGGATGTAACCCACGTGATTCGCGGCGATGATCACCTTACCAATGCCGCCCGCCAAACCCTGATTTCCGAGGCTCTTGGCTGGGACGTTCCGACTTTTGCCCATGTGCCGCTGATCCATGGGCCGGACGGCAAAAAGCTATCCAAGCGTCATGGGGCGCTCGGGGTGGAAGAGTATCGCGATATGGGATATCTGGCCGCCGCAATGCGTAATTATCTTGCGCGGCTTGGCTGGAGCCATGGCAATGACGAATTTTTCACTACCGAGCAAGCGGTGCAATGGTTTTCGCTGAAGCCCATTGGAAAATCGCCAGCGCGGTTTGATTTCAAAAAACTGGAAAACCTTTCTGGCCAGCATATTCGGGCGACAGATAACGCGGCGCTGTTTCAAGAGATCGAGCAGTATGTTGCAGCGCAAAACGGGCTTGAGTTTACGCCGGATCAAAAACGCGTGTTTGTTGATCATATGGACATCCTGAAAGCGCGCGCAAAGATCATTCCAGAACTCCTTGATATGGCATATTTTTTCCTAGGAAACCGGCCTTTTACACCCGATGCGAAAGCCTCGCAAATCCTAGATATTGTATCCCGTGGTATGCTGAACCGTTTGACTTCGCGGTTGCGAGATGCTAAATGGGAGCTAGAAATTCTCGAAGCGGAAATTCGTGAATTTGCCGAGGGTGAAGGCCTCAAGCTCGGCAAGGTTGCCCAGCCGCTTCGCGCCGCGCTTACAGGGCGCGGGATTTCGCCCAGCGTTTTTGACATGATGGTCATTCTGGGCAAGTCGGAAACTTTGGCTAGGTTGGAGGATGTCTCTACCTGAGCGGCACATGGGTGCGCTCATCGGCTGATTTATGGTTAACAGCCGCCATGCGCGGCGCATCGAGAAAGAGGATACATGACCAACGCGACCCTGAAATTTGGCGATAAAGAGCTTGAATTGCCAATGATGAGCCCTACGGCTGGCCCTGATGTTATTGATATCCAAAAGCTTTATGCCCAAGGCGGGGTTTTTACCTATGACCCCGGCTTCACCTCCACCGCGTCTTGCCAATCCAACATCACCTTCATTGACGGCAATAAGGGCGAGCTGCTCTATCGCGGCTACCCGATTGACCAACTGGCTGAAAAATCTCACTTTTTAGAGGTTTGTTACCTGCTGCTCTATGGAGAACTGCCAACATCGGAGCAGCTTTCCGATTTTGTGCCACGCGTTACCCGCCATACCATGCTGCACGAGCAAATGGCCTATTTCTATCGCGGTTTTCGCCGGGATGCGCCGCCGATGGCGGTTGTTTGTGGCGTAATGGGCGCGCTTTCCAGCTTCTACCACGATTCAACCGATATTAACGACCCCGAACAGCGCGAAATTGCAACGGTGCGGATGATCGCCAAAATCCCGACCATCACCGCCTGGGCCTATAAATATTCCATCGGCCAGCCGTTTGTGTATCCAAAAAACGAGCTGGATTACACCTCGAACTTCCTGCACATGTGTTTTTCGGTGCCGACGGAAAAATACGTGGTAGACCCGATCCTGAGCCGCGCGATGGACCGGATTTTCACCCTGCATGCCGATCACGAGCAAAACGCCTCGACCTCGACCGTGCGTTTGGCCGGTTCTTCGGGAGCCAATCCGTTTGCCTGTATTGCCGCTGGTGTGGCTTGCCTTTGGGGGCCGGCGCATGGTGGGGCCAATGAAGCCGCGCTGAATATGCTGCGCGAAATCGGCACGGTGGATCGTATTCCTGAATATATCGCGCGCGCCAAAGATAAATCTGATCCGTTCCGCCTGATGGGTTTCGGGCATCGCGTTTACAAAAATTTTGATCCGCGCGCCAAGGTTATGAAGGAAAGTGCCGACGAGGTTTTGGGCCTGCTCGGCATTGAAAACAACCCCACCCTTCAGGTCGCCAAAGAGCTTGAGCGTATCGCGCTGAGCGATCCGTATTTCATCGAGAAAAAACTCTATCCAAATGTCGATTTTTATTCCGGCATTATTCTGGATGCTATGGGCTTCCCGTCTTCGATGTTCACCCCGATTTTTGCGCTGGCCCGCACGGTTGGCTGGATCGCGCAGTGGAAAGAG